>JALTAS010000136.1 GCA_027058925.1 Persephonella sp. | reverse complement strand
ATATAAAATTTTGATACAACATCTGCTTTTGAGTCTTCATTTATGTATATGTAGTACTCTAAAAGAGCCTCGTCTCCTTTTATCCACAATCCTCTTGGTTTTATTTTTAGCTCTGGAAAGAGTTTAAGGACGACTCTGTAATAATTTTTAATACCTTCTTTTCCAACTATTGTTAATCTGTTCGGATATATCTCCTTTATTTTTGGATCATAAAGCTCTGCTGTTTCAGCATAGCTGTCCATAATCTTCTCAAGATCATGACTGTTCCAGCTATCAATCCAATTATCAATAGTTTCCTGCACCGGAGACTTTCCCATTTTTCCTCCTAAAGCTGTTTAAATGTATCTTCCACAGCATTAAGGGTTTTGTTTATATCTTCATCGCTGTGGGCAGTGCTCAAGAAAGATGCCTCAAACTGGGACGGAGCGAGATACACACCTTTTTCAAGCATTAATTTATAAAATCTGTTAAAAAGTTCAAGATCACAGGATTTAGCATCGCTGAAATTCTTTACTTCTTTGTCTGTGAAAAACATTGTTATCATAGAGCCGACCCTGTTTACTGTAGCTTTTATCCCGTATTTATCAATAAGCTGATTAAAGCCGTCTTCCAGTTTTTTTCCCTTATTATCAAGTTCCTGATATGGATTTTTTTCCTTTAATATCTGTAGCTGTCTTAACCCTGCTGCCATCGCAAGAGGATTACCTGAAAGGGTTCCTGCCTGATAAACTGGCCCTTCAGGTGCCACATGGAGCATTATCTCTTTTTTTCCTCCGTAAGCTCCAACTGGAAGACCCGCTCCTATTACCTTACCCATTGTTGTCAGATCAGGATCTATACCGTAAAGCTCCTGTGCACCTCCAAGGGCAAGCCTGAAGCCTGTCATTACCTCGTCCCAGATCAGGAGAGCCCCGTACTGTTTTGTTATATCCCTCAGCTTCTGGTGGTACTCTCTGGAAGGGGCAACAACTCCCATATTCCCTGCAACAGGCTCAAGAATAACACATGCTATATCATTGCCATGTTTTTTGAATGCTTCTTCAACCGCATCTATATCGTTATAAGGGAGAACTATTGTAAGCTGTGCAAGTTCCTCCGGTATACCAGGTGTACCAGGAATACCAAGCGTTGCGACCCCTGACCCTGCAGAAACAAGCAGTGAATCTCCATGACCGTGGTAACAACCGTCAAACTTGATTATTTTTTTCTTCTCTGTGTATCCCCTTGCAAGCCTGATGGCAGACATTGTTGCTTCAGTTCCAGAGTTAACAAATCTGACCATCTCTACAGACGGAACTGCATCAACAACGGCTTTTGCCATCTGTATCTCAAGCTCTGTCGGTGCTCCAAAGCTTGTTCCATAGTTTGACACCTGTTTTATAGCATTTATTATCTGATCATGGGCATGTCCAAGAATTAAGGGTCCCCAAGAGAGAACATAATCTATAAACTCATTTCCATCAGCATCCCAAACTCTGCTTCCCTTTCCTTTTTCAATAAAAAGAGGTTCCATACCAAGAGCTTTAAATGCTCTAACAGGAGAATTAACGCCTCCCACGAGATACTTCTGGGCTTCCTTAAAAAGCTCCTTTGATCTTTCAGTTCTCATCTTCTCCTCGCACTTTTTTGAATAATTATACCAGAGATACAGGGCTAATATCTTAACCCTGTTGCTTTTTTATTTTTGCGAAGGTATATTATTAATTGATTATTAATCAAATAAATCAGGGGGGTTATTATGGAGGGGGAAGACCTTTTTACCGAACTTACGAATTTGGTACTTGATTTTGACATAGCTATTTTATATTCTGAAAATGGTAAGATCATTTCTGTAATTGGCGATGATGAGATAGGCTTTTCAAAAAAACTGCCTGATTTATGCTCTGTAATTCTTTCATTAGGGAGTAATCTGACAAAAAATACTGATAAAGGGGAATATGTTTATACCATAATATCTTTATTAGATAGAAAAATAATGTTTTATCCCTACGGAAATTGCTGTCTCATTGCACTGCTAAAAGAAACTGATGGATCCTATATGTTCAGTAAATATTTTCAGGCTCTCCCTCAGGTCTCGTTTTCCATCTTTTGTGTACCCAGAAATACTGATCTGGATGTTTTTTGACGGCATTTTCTATTTCTTTTGTGTATATCTGAACAAGATTTTTAATTGATTCTTCTTTGTCTTTTGAAGGTTCCCAATGGATTTCTTTTATTACAGCTTTATAAATCTTTTCATTATAGTCATAATACTGGTAAGCAAAAACAACAGGAATATTATATCTGACAGCAAGCTTAGCTGGAAAAACCACTGTTGATGCAGGAAGGCCAAAAAAATCAACAAAAACACCCCTGTGTCTTAAAGCATTCTGGTCTGCAAGGAACACAACCCTTTTTCTCTCTTTCAGGGCTTTTACAAAGTCTTTTAAAGGCTGATCATGAAAAATTATTTTCAACCCTGAGGCATTTCTAACAGAATTGATCAGATCGTTCAGTTTCTTGTTTTTCATCCTGTAGGCGAGGGAAATAAGATCTCCATATCTGCTTACCAGTCCTGCTCCACCTATCTCCCAGTTTCCAATGTGGGCTGTAATTATAATTTTGCTTTCCTTTTCTCTTAGTAACTGTTCGCCTTCCTCTACTACAAAAATTTTATCTATCCGCTTATTTTCAACATACTGGGGGATTTTTGGAAATTCAGAAAGTGTTCTGCCTATATTATGCAGGGATTTTCTTCCGATCTGCTTTTTCCATTCTTTATTTTTATCCGGAAAAGCTATATCAAGATTTTTTAAAATCACCTCTTTCCTGTATCCTAAATTCCAGAAAAGATCTCCGATACTTTCTCCAACTTTAAGATTTTTTTCACGGGGAAGTGTCTTGAGGATAGAAAAAAGAAAACCGGTGATCTGATGGATCATTAGATCTCACCTATCTTTTTAAGTGCCTCAACAGCCCTTTCAAATATTTTTTTGTCTGTTGGATAAGTCAAGATGTTTTCAACCTCGTTTATAGGAAAAAATTTTGCTTCGTCTATTTCTTCTTTCTGGGGTGTTATCTGACCCCCTTTGTATCTCATCAGGTAGTAATAAACAAATTTGTGAATTCTATACAGATCCATACTGTACCAGTAATCTACCTCTCCTAAGTATTCAACTATTTCTGCATCAACCCCCGTTTCTTCTTTCACCTCCCTTAATGCTGCCTTGTCTTTCGGCTCACCTCTTTCAATATTTCCTTTAGGAAAACTCCATCTGTTTTTTACTCTTATCAGCAGTATCTCAATATCTCCTTTTTCAGTTTTTGTATAAACAACTCCTCCAGCAGAAAATTCCCACTTTGTTTCCATTCACCCACCTCACTTCATATAGATTAGTATAAAAGTTGTTATTATAACTGAGCCGATAATGTTCATAAAGAATCCAACCTTTACCATTCTACCTATAGGAACATATCTGCTTCCGTAAATTATCGCATTTGGTGGTGTGGCTATTGGAAGCATAAAGGCAAAACTTGCGGCAATTATAATACCAAAAACAGGGTGAAAGATCTCCACATTTAACTGTTTTAAAATTCCGATTAGGATAGGGGCAAATGTAAGTACAGTGGCAGTATTTGAACTTATCTCTGTCAGAAACACCATTGATACAATAAGGACAAGTATAAACAGAACAACAAATTCAGGGGATATAACCCCTGCAACATGTTTGCCTATGTATCCTGCAAGCCCTGTTTTTATTATCAGTTTACCTAAGGCAATACCTCCACCAAATAAAAGTATAGTATCCCAGTCAAGCTCTCTTAAATCTTTTGCTGTAAGTGTTCCTTCCCCCTTCTTTGAGGGTAGCAAAAACAGAAGTATTCCTGCTAATAAAGCAACAATAGCCTCAGGGATATGAGCTTTTAAAAAAGTGTATAGCTCTTTATTTCCAAGAAGATTTGCAAAACCAGGCAGGATCCATAAAAATGCTGCAAAAGAAAAAACAAAGATTGTGTTTCTTTCGGCTGTAGATATCCTGGGAAGCTTCCTTTTTTCTTCTTTTATCAAAGCTTTTATCTTTTCATAATCTATATAAAAATTTCTTATATGGAACTTGATGTAAAGGAGCATAGATATATATGATAGAAAAGTTATCGGTGCTGCAAGCAAAAACCACTTAAGAAAGTCCACATCATAACCTTCCTCTTTTAAAAAACCAGCTCCAATAAGGTTTGTAGGTGTTCCTATAAGAGTAGTTGCACCTCCTATAGATGCTGAATAGGCAACAGAAAGCATAACAAAAGATGCAAACTTTCCTGTCTCTGTGATCCCTCTGTTTTTAAACATATGAATAATCCCCAAAACAAGCGGGAGAAGCATAGCTGTAGTGGCTGTGTTGCTTACCCACATAGAAAGAAGAAACGCTATTATAGAAAATCCGGCTATTAGCCTGATTGGGCTTTTCAGGAAAAAATCTTTTGAAAGAAGGTTTAAAGCAAACCTTTTGTCCAGACCATGTTTTGTCATTGCCTGTGCTATAAGAAAACTGCCTATAAAAAGGAGAATGACAGGATGACCAAGACTTAAGAAAGCCTGTTTAACATTTACCACGCCAAATACAACAGCAGCTGTAACCCCAAGAAGGGCAGTTATTGAAAGAGGAACAACCTCTGTCAGCCAGAAAACTATACAGAAAACCATTATAGAAAAAACTATATGGGCGTCTTTAGGAAGATCTATAGGAGCTACATAAATTAGAGCAGAAAGAACAGGAGCTAAAAAAAGACCTATCTCTCTTCTGAATTTTTCAATATTTCTTATACTCATTTCTCCTCGTCTTCCACTCTGATAAGAACTGTTTTTTCAACTGTTATTTTCTGATTTTCTATCTCCTTTATAGCTTTCTGGATGTTATTTTCAGATGCAGTATGTGTAAGAATAACAAGGGGAACTACCTTTTCTTTTGTTTCACCTGCAAAAGAAATAACTTTTTCTTTCTGTATAACGGCGGCGATGCTTATGTTGTATTTAGCAAAAACTGTTGAGACCTTAGCAAGAATACCTGTTATGTCAGGAACTGTGAATCTAAGATAATACCTTGTATAAAAGTCAGATGTTTTTGTAAGAGATAGATCCCTGTGCTCCCAGTTCATTGATGTTACTTCTATCTCCCTGCCCACACCAAGAGCGATGCTTTTTCCTATATCAACAATATCGCTCACAACAGCACTTGCTGTAGGGAGACTGCCTGCACCTTTCCCGTAAAACATGGTTTCTCCGACAGAGTCTCCCTCAACCATAACAGCATTATAAACACCGTCAACCTTAGAAAGGGGATGTTCAGAAGGCAAAAATGTTGGATGAACCCTGACCTCAACCTCTCCGTTGTGAAGTTTTGCTATCGCAAGGAGCTTTAAAGTATATCCAAGCTCTCTACCTAAATCTATATCAAGACTGTTAATATTTTCTATACCTTCTATATAAACTCCTAAAAAATCTATAAATCCACCGTAAGAAAGGGAAGCAAGAATTGTTATCTTGTGGGCAGCATCTGTACCATTAATATCAAGTGTTGGATCTGCCTCTGCATATCCTAAATCCTGAGCTTCTTTTAAGACAGAAACAAAATCCCTTCCTTCTTTAAACATCTTTGTTAGAATATAGTTCGTTGTTCCGTTTAGAATACCGTATATCTTCTGAATTTTATTTGCTATAAGACCTTCCCTGAGTGATCTTATGATAGGAATTCCTCCAGCAACAGCCGCCTCAAAACCTATCCTTATTCCCTTCTCTTCAGCCTGAAGGAAAAGATCTTTACCCTTTTCTGCCAAAAGGGCTTTGTTTGCTGTGACTATATGTTTTCCATTTTTTATACTCTTCAGCATGAGGTCGTAAGGAAAATCAATCCCCCCTGTAAGCTCAACTATTATGTGGAGATTCCTATCATGAAGAAGCTCATCTAATGAAAAAGCTTTTTTTTCCTCAGAAAGAGGGTATGGAAATTTCTTATTCCAGTTTCTTGTAAAAACCTTTTTAAGATTTATTCTTATTCCGGCTTTTTTTGCTAAAAGCTCATTTTTTTCTTCAAGGATTTTTGCAACGCCGTTCCCAACAACACCATAACCAACTATTCCCACATTTATCTCTTTCAACCATTACCTCCTAAAGTTCTGATTTTGATAAAAACATATGAACTATCGGCATATTTTTAAAAACTCTAACAGGATAGCTATTAACATTGTGAATGCAAAGGATGAGATTTCCCTCAAAACCATGTCCGATCATTCCTGCATTCAACAGGTTTAAACCTATTTTTGACAGTCTAAGTTTAGGCTGTAGATAGATAGAGATATTTTCAGGCATAGAGATATATTCCATAGTTTCAAATATGTAAAAACCACCAGGTTCCAGAACAATCCCTTTATCTGAAATATAATCCTTTTCAAGAATATTAAAGTAAGGATTTTCAGGATCAAGAATCTGAATTTCAGGCTGAAGATCTTGTGGAAATCTGTAAAATCTGTCTGAAAGTCTCAAATCAATATAGGAGTTTTGGAGCTGAAGATCAGCATCAAAAGGCTCTATTCTGACAGATCCTATTTTTATTAGCTGTTTTATTTGTTTTTCCTTCAAAAACAATTTACTTACCTGCAAGCCTGAGAACTTCTTTTACAAGCTTTTCTATTCCGTCTGCAACATCTTTTATTGTTTTTCCTTCCATGTAAGCAGGTGTTGAAACTATTTTGTGTTCTTCATCAACAAGAGCCTCTGAAACTGGGCAGACAAGATGCTGTTGACCCATAGCCTCAATTGCCTTTGCTACCTGCTCATCACTTCCGATTGTAAGCTTTACTTTAGCTTCTCTCAAAGCTGCAGCTACTATTACAGGAGATATACACACAGCACCTATAGGTTTTCCTTTTTCAAACATCTCAACAAGAAGTCTTTTTACCTCAGGAATGACGTCTGCCTCAGCCCCTTTCTCAAGAAATGTGGAGAAGTTTTTTTCAACATCGTATCCTCCCGGCATAATAAGAGCATCTATATCATCTGCAGAAACCTCATTTATATCTTTTATATCTCCCCTTGCTATTCTTGCTGCCTCAACAAGAACATTTCTTGTTTCATTCATCTTTTCACCGTTTAGATGATTGATCACTTCTTTTTGTGGGATGTTTGGAGCCATACATACAATCTCCGCACCTTCTCTGTCAAGAAAATAAAGAGTTAAAGTTGCTTCATGTATTTCAGCACCATCAAAAACTCCGCAACCTGAAAGAAGAACTCCTACCTTCATAATTCCACCCCCTGAAATTTGTTTCAATTTATTGTAAACTAAATTATTGAAAGAATTAACAGGAGGCAAGGAATGTATCAACTTGAGGTTGTTACCCCTAACGGAATAGTTTTTCAGGGCGAGGTTGAACAGACTATTATAAACACATCTGACGGCGAGATCGGAATTCTTGAAAACCATATGCTTCTTTTAACAAATGTAGTTCCCGGCAAGCTCAGAATAGAAAGACCTGAGGAAGAGCCTATTGAACTTGCAGTAACTTATGGAACGATTGATGTCAGAGGTGACAGGGTAATAGTTCTGGTTGAGGAAGCTTTTGAGTTTGGCGAGATAAATGTTGAGCAGGAAAAGAAAACCCTTGAAGAAGCTGTTGCAAAGTTAGAACAAAAGGAGGCTTTATCCCTTGAGGAAATTGAGAATTTTGAGAGAATGAAGGAAAGGGCTGAAGTACTTCTTGAACTTGCGGGTGTAAAAGTTAGATAAATGGAAATTAAACTAAAAGACAGCGAAACCCTAACCCCTTTTTTAAGGGGTAGAATCAGGATAATTCAGAGCAAAGAAGGTTACAGATTTAACATTGATAGTATTCTCCTTGCATCTTTTGTAAATGTACCTGACAGGGTTGCAAATCTTATTGATCTTGGGACAGGGTCAGGGATACTTCTGATTTTACTTTCGCTTAAATACAAAAAATTAAAGCTTTTTGGTATAGAGCTTCAGGAAAGCCTTTTCTCTCAGGCATGGAGAAATATACAGCTGAACGATGTTAAAGCCCAGCTTTTTAAGGGAGATATAAGGGAAATAAAAAGGATATTCAGACCAGAAACATTTGATTATGTAGTTTTTAACCCCCCATACCATCTCCCAGAAAAAGAGGTTCAGCCCACAGAGAGGAATATTGCAAGATATGAGATACAGGGAAGTATAAAGGATTTTATAAAAGCTTCCTCATATCTTCTGAAAAACAAAGGAAGGCTTTTTTTGATATTTCCTGTAGGAAGGCTATCTGAGGTTTTATTACTTATGAAGGAAAAAAATATCCAACCAAAAAGATACAGATTCATTCATCCCTCATCAAAAGAAAACGCCACACATTTTTTGATAGAGGGGATAAAAGGTGGAAATCCAGGAGGAGAAGCAGTAGAAAAACCTTTAATCGTTTATGATAACCCTGATAAAAAGATATACACATCTGAGGTAAACTTTTTACTTGAAAAATTCTGCGATTGAGGAGGAAAAATGAAAAAACTTGCTTTAATATCTTTTATTGAAGGTATATCCCTAATAATTCTTGTTTTTATTGGTATGCCCTTAAAATACATATGGGGATACAAAATAGCTACAATAATTTTGGGATCTATACACGGTACTTTATGGCTTACATTCCTATATTTTCTTTATCTTACAAACAAAGAGTTTAATCCTGGAAAAAACTTTATTTACAGAATGCTCATATTTTCAGTTATACCGTTTGGGCTTATACCAATGGAAAAATTAATTAAAGAATTTGATGATAAAATAAATAAAAAACAAAAAGAAGGAGAGCTTATCAATGCCTAAACTTGTTCTTGTCAGACACGGACAGTCTATATGGAATCTACAAAACAGGTTTACAGGATGGATAGATGTTCCTCTGACAGAAAAAGGAAAGGAAGAAGCTTACAAAGCTGGAGAACTTCTTAAAGACATAAGGTTTGATGTTGCTTACACATCAATGCTCACAAGGGCTCAGGAAACACTCAGAATAATCCTTGAAACAATAGGTCTTTTGATACCCGTTATAAAGGATCAGGCTCTCAACGAAAGACATTACGGGGCACTTCAGGGTCTTAATAAAGACAGGGCAAGGGAAAAATGGGGTAAAGAGATTGTTCACCTGTGGAGAAGGAGCTACGACATACCTCCTCCTGAGGGTGAATCACTAAAAGACACTGCTGAAAGGACTATACCATTTCTTGAAAGAGCTATAATGGGAGACATAAAAGACGGTAGAGACGTTCTTGTTGTTGCACACGGAAACTCCTTAAGATCAATAGTTATGTATCTGGAAAAGCTTTCCCCTGAAGAGATAATAAAGGTTGAAATACCAACAGGAACACCTATTGTTTATGAACTTGATAAAAATGAAAATATTATCAAAAAAGAGATAAGACATTTAGAGGAAGGAAAATGAGTTATCTTGTTGCTGCAAACTGGAAAATGAACAAAACTGTCGGAGATACCCTTGAGTATCTTGATCTTTTTCTCCCCTCTGTAAAAGATCTGATGAATATAGAGATAATGATAGCCCCTTCTTTTACAGCTCTTTCCTCAGCTTCTATAAGACTTGATGCAGCAAAAAAAGAAGGGGAGTACAACGTTAAACTTGGCGCACAGAATATGCATTATATGGAAAAGGGAGCTTTTACAGGAGAAATCTCACCTCTTATGCTGACAGAGCTTGATGTTGATTATGTGATACTCGGTCATTCTGAAAGAAGACATATATTCGGCGAAAAAGATGATCTGATAAACAAGAAGGTTATTTCTGCTGTTGAACATGGGATAAGACCGATACTGTGTGTAGGGGAAACAATTGAGGAAAGAGAGCAGGGAAAAACACTCTCTGTTGTTGAAAGACAAATTAGAAACGGACTTGCAGGAGTGGAAAAGGACATTGTTTACATAGACATCGCCTACGAACCTGTCTGGGCTATAGGGACAGGAGTTAATGCAACGCCTCAGCAGACTCAGGAAGTTCACAGATTTATAAGATCATTAATAAATGAGATATCTAAAGGAAATGACCAGAAAACGAGGATACTTTACGGTGGAAGTGTTAATGAAAAAAATGCAAGGGATCTGATAAAAGAGCCTAATATTGATGGTTTTCTTGTTGGAACGGCAAGCCTTGATCCTGAAAAGTTTTACAAAATAATAACTGAGGTTATGGAGGTTTAAGATGGACATTCTGTTTACTGTGCTTTCTATTTTTCTGATAATAGATGCCATTCTTCTGATAATTATAGTTCTTATGCAAAAAACTAAAGGTGCAGAGATAGGAGCCATATTCGGCTCAGGTGCAGCTGCAGCGGTTTTAGGAGCCGGTGCTTCAAACATTCTCACCAAGATAACATACTGGCTTGGAGGAATATTTCTGTTTCTGGTTTTTGCACTCTCTTTCATACACCACAAGTCTATCAAAAGCTCATCAGTTCTGAGCGATTTACCTGAAACACAACAAACACAAAAAAAATGAGGTGAAAATGAGATTTATATTGATTAGTTTCTTGACAGCTTTTGTGTTTGGCATCTCATACGGACAGACCATTGAAGAAAGGATAAACTTACTCGAAAAAAAAGTGAAACAGCTTGAGGAAAGGTTAAACAGGATTGAGGGAAAAAAGAAAAAAACGGAAGTTGTTTCTCCAGTTA
>JALTAS010000135.1 GCA_027058925.1 Persephonella sp. | reverse complement strand
TATTTAATATAATTTACAGGTTTTGTAAATGAGACTTCTAATGTATTAGGGTTAACTTGAGCTACCCTGTCTTCCAGATTTAAATCTTTAAAATACTTCCATCCGTTATTTGTTAAAACTTCCGTATCTGAAGAATAACATAGATGCTCTGCCTCAAGTACCACAGCTACTCCCTTTGGATTAAGCTCCTTTTCCAAAAACTCAGCTATCTCAGCTGTTAACCTCTCCTGCACCTGAGGTCTGTATGAGAACTTGTTAACAACCCTCACAAGTTTAGAAAGGCCGCAAACTTTTTTATCTGGGATATAGGCTATGTGGGCTTTCCCAAAAAAAGGAAGAAGATGATGCTCACAGAGTGAATAAAACTGTATATCCTTCACAACCACCATCTCATCGTACTCGCCTATATCCTCAAATATTGTCATATTAAAGTTCTCATGGGATTTAAACTCCTCCCACAGCCTTACTATCCTGTCAGGTGTATCCTTTAGACCTTCCCTGTCAGGATCTTCACCTATAGCCTCAAGGAAAAGCCTTACAGATTTTTTTAATTTTTCCTTGTCAATGCTCATTTTTCCTCACCTTGTATCTTTTTTCTGAACTCTTCAAACTCCTTTTTAATTTTCTCAAGCTCCTCTCTGTGCTTCTCAGCCTCCTGTTTTGCTAATTCTGCTTCCATTTTAGCCTGCTCTATCTCTATCTGGATTTCTTTTTGCCAGACATATCTGAGTGTTAATGCATACCCTATAAAGATGATCGTATAAAATACCACAGCGACAGGTCTGACAAGTCCTTCCCCTTTAAAAATACTCAGATACATAGTTGCCACAACTATAAGGATAATAAAAAACATTGTAATTCCAAAAAACTTTACAAACTTTATCACCTTATTCCTCCAGAAGCCTCATAGCTTCAACTTTCATACATTTATCTGTGATAACATTATAACCTTTCTGTGAAAGCTCTTTAACAACATCTTCATTCACTGTTCCCGGCTGGAACCAGAAAGTTTTAAACCCTTTTTTCTGAGCTTCTTCTGCAACAGGAGGAATATCAACAGGTCTTCTAAAAACATCAACAATATCAATTTCATCAGGTATATCCAGAATAGATCTGTAAACTTTCTCTCCTAATATCTCCTGACCTGCATATTTTGGATTTACAAAGTAAAGTTTAAAACCGTATCTTTGCAGAACCTCAGAAACAAAATAAGAAGGTCTTGATGGATCAGGTGATATTCCAACTACAGCAACTTTTTTTTGTGTTTTTAGAATATTCTTTATTTCCTGATCTGAGCTCAGTACTGGCATCTTAACTCTCCTTTTTTATTTTAATTTTAAACTACTGCCAAAAATAGATATATGAAAGTCCTCATAATGTTTTGATCAGTATCATTGTCATTAAATACAATCGGAATTAATTTTTGAGTATGGAGAGAATCCTGAATTTGTTTGACACATACCCTCTTGAGTATAAGATTGGAGAGTTTTTTGTTCCTTTTGTTATTCTGTTCTCAATTGTATTTTTACTGACAGTCTCTTTTAAGATCCTAAAAAAGGTAAAAATCATTAAGCCTGAGTTTACCAAAAAAGAAAAGATCAGGATTGATCCTTCAAACCCAAAAGAAACAGCATACAGATTAACATTTCTTATTCACAGATACGACACTCCTTACAATAAGCAGCTTTTAAAAAGACTTGAAAGGTTCAAATACAGAAAAAAGGTGGAAAGTTTAGATAAAGAAACTTTAGAGCTTATATCAAAATTTATGGAGTACATGAGAAGAAATTATGGTGGAGTTTAAATATATATTTTTTTTAATTCCGGGGATAATTACCTTTATCTGTGTAATTCTTTGTTCATTAACATATAAAAGCTCAAAATTAGCCCTTTTCCCCCACATTGAGCTTTTTGGCAGACCTGCCAAATATATGACCAAATACATTCCCTTTATGATGCTTATTCTTGTTGTAATACTTACTGTTATATCAATGCACCCGTACAAAACAGAAAAACTTTTCTCAGAAAAAAAGGTTTACAACATTGTTGTATGTCTTGATGTCAGTAACTCAATGAAAGAAAAGAACAAACTAAAGATTGCCAAAATGGCACTTCAGGAATTTATTCTAAAAAGGAAGCCTGAAGACAGAATAGGAATACTGATTTTTGACAACATTCCCTTCAGGCTTGTTCCTTTAACAACAGACAGGGGAAAAATTTTGAGACTTATCCCAAAAATACATCCTGCTATGGTTGATATAGGTGGAACATCTATGTATGATGCCCTTATGGATGCCCTTGAGATGTTCAATCCTGCTCTAAAAAACAAGATAATAATACTTCTTTCAGATGGAGGTGATATTAACAGCAAAAGCACAATAGACGACGTGATCCTAAAAAACAGAATTGTAAAGGCAAAAATCTACACTATCGGTATAAGCAGTGGTATATACTCATTTGCATTAGAGAGACTTTCTGTCTCTTCAGGAGCAAAACCCTTTTTTGTTACAGGAGATTATAAAAAAGCCATAAAAGGAATTTTCAATGAAATTAACAGATTAGAACCTTCATATATACAGGAATACAGCTATAAAATAGAGATACCGGTAGATTTTTATCTGAAGATTTCAGCCCTGCTGGTAGGTGCTTTGATAATGTTAAAAACATTTTATAGAAAGGAGTGATATGTATATTTTTTTAATGTTTTTGCTTATTTTTTCATGCTCTCAGTCTTTAGATGTTTATTACAAATGGCTGAAATTAGAAGTAGAAAGGTTTTATCAT
>JALTAS010000134.1 GCA_027058925.1 Persephonella sp. | reverse complement strand
GTTTTTTTATTTTTTTTTTATTTTTTTCATAATAATCCTTTCTTACACACCAGAGGGCAAAAACAAAGGGAAGCCCTGTTTTCCTGAACCAGATCTCAGACAGATCATATCTGTACTTTTTTTTGTCTGAATACTTTATAGCTTTGTCTCCTATCAGGAGAACAGCCTCTTTGTTTTCTATATCCTTATCTGACAGTTGTTTGTAAACGGGGTTTTTATCTAAGAATATCTTGAATATTATCTTTGTAAGATACTGGGATGTTTTAGACTCCTTTGTAAGGTATATAAGCCTGATTTTTTCTATCGGTTTGTCTGAAAGTATTACAACAGATTTTACCTTGTTAAGTGAGCTTATAGACAGATCAGGCAGAATTAAAAGATCTTTAAAGTTCTGGATGTAATGAACTGATGATATAAAACCTACATCCACATTTTTTTCAGAAAGGAGTCTGTTTATCTGGGATGGAAAGCCTCTAACAAGCTCGTATGGAAAATCCAGATTTACACCTGTTTTCTCAAAATTAAAAGGTAAAGTATTAATGTAATCTATCCAACCTATTCTCAATATCTAACCTCTTTTAAACCTTCTTTTTTCAATATAAATATCAATTATAGTTTTAATTCTGTGGGCAACCATACTTATTATAGTCCCGGCTATCAAACTTACAACTATAACACCAGTTGAATAGAGCTCCGGATGATTGTATGAAAAATCTGATATAAGGTTGTGAACTTCGTTTAAGATAGGTTGAGGTTTGCTTTTTTCAAAAAATAGCTGATAAAAGCTCAAAACAGAGACTATAGATACAAGGGAGGCCATAATAAGTTTTGTTACCTCCTTGTTGATCCTCTGTCCAACAGCAGAACCAAAAACAGCACCAAAGGATGATCCGACCATCAAAATAAGTGCAAGAATGATATCAACACCATGATTTACCGTTCCGTGAAAATATGTCAAAAAAGCTGTAATAAAAATCATCTGAAAAAGACTCATACCTACAGCCCTGTTAACTGGAAGGCCTGCAAGATAGATAAGGGCTGGTATAACAACAAACCCACCCCCAACTCCCATAACAGCTGCCAGAAAACCTGAAATAATTCCTATAAATACAGGTATCAAAATAGAAAACTCTCCAAACTCAAATCTGTATTTCAGTGGAAGATTATGAACAATCCTTCTTGATCTTCCTTTTTTCTCTTTTTTTTCTTTTTTAAAGACATCAAGAAACATTGTTATTCCTGTAAAAGCAAGATAAAAAGCATAAAAAGAGAGAACAAATGTTCTGAAATGACCGGCTTCTTCAAGGATCTTAACAAGAAAAACGCCAAATCCTCCACCAAAAAAACCTGAAAAAATAAGAACTAACCCAAGCTTGATATCAATATTTTTTAATCTAAGATGAGCCAGAAAACCTGATACTGTAGCCCCAACCATCTGTGCAACAGATGTTCCGACTGTAACGATAGGTGGAACTCCTAACTTTATTAATGTGGGATTTAGTATTATTCCTCCTCCTATCCCAAGCAGACCTGAAAAAAAACCGACAACAAGCCCAAGGGCAAGAAGGATAAAAATGTTTACCTTAACATCAGCAACCGGAAGGTATATTTCCAATAACTCCTCCTTTTTAAGAAATATAAGGCTCAAATATATTAGAATATTCTAACTGAAAATTGATTGTAAGAAGGTGATATGGATAATAAAAGTCTAAATAAGCTGTTAAACAACAGATACTTTGTTTCCCTGTTTTTATTTCTTACCGTTTTTATATATTTCTGGAATATATGGCTTAACGATATATGGATACCTAACGAGGCTTTTTATGCAGAGTCTGCAAGGGAGATGCTTGAGTCTGGAAATTTTCTGGACATCTATTTTAACTATGAGCCCCGTTTTAACAAACCACCTATGACCTACTGGTTGGTTGCTCTATCATATCTGATTTTTGGTATTAACGAGTTTGCAACAAGGCTTCCTATCGTTCTGTCTGCTTTGGGATCTAATTTCCTTGTTTATCTTATTGGGAGGGAGCTGTACGGCAGGAAGGTTGCTATCGTATCTGCTGCTGTAATGGCGTTTAGTTTTCAGTTTGTTATAAACTCAAGATATGCCTCCCCTGAGGTGCCTTTAACATTCTTTTTTACACTTACACTTTACTTTTTTATAACAGGCTACAAAAGAAAAAAATTCCTTTATATTTTGCTTTCATACATCTCTCTTGGTCTTGTTGTTCTGACGAAAGGATTTCCTTACATAGCT
Organism: Persephonella sp.; assembly: GCA_027058925.1. Lineage (GTDB taxonomy): Bacteria > Aquificota > Aquificia > Aquificales > Hydrogenothermaceae > Persephonella_A. The sequence continues at coordinate 8,556 of JALTAS010000134.1, read as the reverse complement.
GTGATAGGGGGTATAGTTATCTTTTACCTGCTTTTTGAAAACTCTTTCAGGATAAAGGATTTTCTTAGAGATCTTAAGTTTATACATCTTGAGATAGGGCTTCCTTTAGTTTTTATTATCGGCTTCAGCTGGTATATATACATGTATCTGAAATTTGGATCATCATTTGTTGATACTACACTTGAAGAAACAATAAAAAGAGCTGTAGGAAAAAAATCAAAAGGAATTTCAGATCTGTTTTTTTATGTTGTTGTTATACTGTGGGGTTTTCTGCCTTATTCACTGTTCTTTTACTACGGACTTGTCAGGTTTTTTAAGGAAGGAAAAAAAGAGCTTTTATTTCCTGTTGTCTGGTTTGGTGTGATGTTTGTTATTTTTACAATAGCAAAGGGAAAGATACCTGTTTATATTATTCAGGCACATGGGGCGTTGTCTTTAATAGTTGCGTATTATCTGATAAATCACAGTCCTGTTAGGGGTTTAGACAGATTTTTGTATTATGGCTCTCTGATAATTCCTGTTTTTTTGGGTGTTATTATCATAGGAGGATTTGTGTATCTTTTTAGACTTGATCCTTTTTATTACATAGCAGTTGTGTTCCCTGTTTTGTACCTGCTTAGATACAGGGAGCTAAAACTTCTTCCATATATAACAATGGTTGTGGTCTTTTTTGTTTTCACCGTTTCTATTCTTCCCGTTGTTGAGAAGTTCAGACCTTACGACAAAATAGGTCAGGCGATATCAGATAATGTTCCTGAAAAAGATGTACCCCTTTATATTGAAAACTGGTTCTGGCACAATCTTCCTTTTTATGCAGAAAGAAAGGTTTTCAGAGATGTTTCATCAAAAAGGATTGTATCATTATCAGATCGAGGAACTTTACTTGCACTTGTAAAAGAGAAGACATACAGAGATATTAAAGGTGCTGTTTTACTTTGGGAAGGTTATCTATATAAAAGAGGTAGCGAATCAAGATTTGCTATTCTTCTTAAATATGTATATAAAGCACTATATGGGGATTATTCAGGGTTTGAGAAAAGATATCTAATATATAAGAGGTGAGGAAGATGGATCAGAAAATATTTATCAATGGGGAGATATATGAGGACAAAAGATTTTTAAGAACATTGATGTATGGGGAAGGTGTGTTTGAAACATTTCGTTTTAATGGTGATCTGCCCTCAAGGATAAAAAAACATTATACTAGACTTATTGAAGGGGCAAAACTTCTCAAAATACCTGAAATTTCGTATGATGATTTTGTATTCCATATTAAACAGGCTGTGGAAAAATCGGATCAAAAGGATCTTTATGTTAAGGTTATACTTCTTTCAGAAGGTAATACAGATTATCCACTTATCCCCTACAAATCTAACATAATGGTTGTTATAAAACCTTTTAAACCTTTTCCAAAAGATAAGATATCACTTACTTTATCACCTTTCAGGGTTCACAGCAGTAATCCTCTGCTCAGAATAAAAACAACAAACTTTGCTGAAAAGGTATTAGCAAAAAGGTATGCAAAAGACAAAGGCTATGATGATGCTGTTTTTTTAAATGAAAATGGTGAGATTACAGAGACAACTTCAGCCAATATTTTCTGGATAAAAGGAAAATTTTTATACACACCATCTGTTGATTGTGGTCTTCTTCCGGGAATTACAAGGGAAGCTGTTATCACAGAGGCGAGAAAACAGGGCTTCAATGTTGTTGAAGGAAGATTTTATCTGAATGACATAAAAGATGCAGACCTTATTTTCGTTACAAATGCTCTAAATGGTATAATTAGAGTGGGAAAGTTTGATTTTATTAATCAGGAGGATGATTAATTGCCTTTGATAGTTCAGAAATTTGGTGGAACATCTGTTGGCAGTATAGAAAGAATAAGAAATGTTGCAAAAAAGGTTAAAAAGGCTGTTGAAGAAGGGAATAAGGTTGTAGTTGTTTCTTCTGCAATGTCTGGTGAAACAGACAGGTTATTAGGTTTAACGAGGGAGCTTTCCACGAGACCTGATCCAAGAGAACAGGATATGGTTGTCTCCACAGGCGAACAGGTTGCTATAGGTCTTCTATCTATCGCTCTTAAAGAGATAGGGATAGATGCTGTAAGTCTTACAGGCTGGCAGGTTCCCATTTACACCGATACAGCCCATACAAAGGCAAGAATAAAAAGAATAGATACACACAGAATACATGCGGAGCTTGAAAAGGGAAAAGTTGTTGTTGTAGCGGGATTTCAGGGTATTGATGATTACGGAGACATAACAACTCTTGGAAGAGGAGGATCTGATACTACGGCTGTAGCTCTCGCTGCTGCACTTAAGGCAGATGTTTGCGAGATCTACACAGATGTTACAGGTGTATTTACAGCAGATCCAAGGATAGTTGAAAACGCAAGAAAAATACCAGTCATCTCTTATGAAGAGATGATGGAGATGGCATCTCTCGGATCAAAAGTAATGCAGATTAGATCCGTTGAGTTTGCTGCAAAGTACGGAGTTAAAATACATGTAAAATCCTCATTTGTAGATGAGGATGGAACATGGATAATGGAGGAAAATGAAGAGATGGAAAGGGTGGCGGTCAGAGGAATAAGTCATGAGCTTAAAGAATCAAAAATAACCGTTGTTAAAGTTCCGGATAAACCCGGGATTGCAGCAAAGCTATTCAAAGCTCTTGGCGATAATAATATCGTTGTTGATATGATAGTTCAGAATGTATCCCATGAAGGATATACCGATATATCTTTCACTGTGAACAAAGTTGATGCAGATTTTGCCGAGGAAATAGCAAAAGAGGTAGCACGTGAAGTAGGAGCATCAGGAGTGGAGAGAAACGACAGAATAGCAAAGATATCTGTTGTTGGCCTTGGTATGAAAACACATGCAGGAACAGCAGGAAAGATGTTTGAAGTTCTGTATAAAGAAGGAATAAATATCTATGCAATATCAACATCAGAGATAAAGATATCATGCCTTATTGATGAAAAGTATGCAGAGCTTGCAGTAAGAGCTCTGCATGAAGCATTTATTGAAAATCAGGAAACGATTGTTATTGATTAGGAGATAAAGATGAGAAAGAAAAAGATAAAAAAAGTTCTTGTTGCAAACAGAGGAGAAGTTGCAACCAGGATAATAAGAGCATGTAAAGAACTCGGCATAAGAACTGTTGCGATCTATTCAGAGGCTGATCACAACGGAATATGGGTAAAAAAAGCTGACGAATCTTACATGATACCAGGAGATCCTGTAAAGGCATATCTTAATTTTTACAAAATTGTTGATCTTGCAAGACAGACAAGATGTGATGCTATCCATCCAGGTTATGGATTTTTATCAGAAAGTGCAGATTTCGCAAGATATTGTCAGAAAAGGGGGATAATTTTTATAGGACCAAAACCTGAACATATTGAGCTATTTGGAGACAAAATAAAATCAAAAATAGCGATGAGGGAGGTAGGTGTTCCTGTTCTTCCGGGAACTGACGAACCGATTACAGATATAGAAGAAGCAAAAAAAGTTGCAAAGGAGATAGGGTTTCCGGTCATTATAAAAGCCGCATATGGTGGTGGTGGAAGAGGAATGAGGATTGTTGAGAAGGAAAAAGATTTTGAAGATTTATTTAGGTCTGCAACAAGCGAAGCTGAAAAGTTCTTCGGAAAGGGTGATGTTTTTATAGAAAAGTATGTAAAGAATCCAAGACATATTGAAATTCAGGTTATGGCTGACAAATTCGGAAATGTGATTCATCTTGGTGAAAGGGACTGCTCTATTCAAAGACGACATCAGAAAGTTGTAGAAATAGCACCTTCTCCAAGATTGAGTGAGGAAGTAAGGAGGGAGCTTTTCAGGGTTGCTGTTAAATCAATGTTTAAACTTGGTTATGAAAGCGTAGGAACTCTTGAGTTTCTGGTTGATGAAGAAGATAACTTCTATTTTATTGAGATGAATACAAGGCTTCAGGTTGAACACACTGTAACAGAAACTGTAACAGGCGTAGATCTTGTCCAGAGAATGATTGATATAGCAGAAGGTAAAAAACTTCCATTCCTGCAGGAAGATATTACATTCAGAGGATACGCTATAGAATTCAGAATAAATGCTGAGGATCCTGAAAAAGGTTTTGCACCATCTCCAGGAAGAATAACATCTTACTACTCACCGGGTGGTCCCGGAGTAAGGATTGATGCTGCCGTTTACAAAGATTATATAATCCCACCTTATTATGACTCAATGATTGCGAAGCTAACAGTATGGGCCCTCACATGGGATAGAACTGTAAAAAGGGCAAGAAGAGCTCTTGATGAATTTCAGGTAAGGGGGGTTCCAACAAATCTTCCTTTATTGAGACAGATAGTAAGAGATAAGGATTTTATGGAAGGTAAGTTTGACACAAGTTATATAGACAAAAAACTTCCAAAATTCAAGCTCAAACCTGAAGAAGGAGATCCTGAAGATCTTGCTACCGTCATAGCAGCAGCAATCGCTGCTTATCACAGATTATAAAAGGGAGGTTAAGATAAATGTCAATAATAGTTGATGTTAGAGGAAGAGAAATTTTGGATTCAAGAGGAAATCCAACTGTTGAGGCAGAAGTTGTACTTGAAAGCGGTGTTGTAGCTTCTGCAATAGTCCCCAGTGGAGCTTCAACAGGGGAAACTGAGGCTGTAGAACTGAGAGATGGAGATAAAAACAGATTTAACGGAAAAGGTGTACTTAAAGCTGTTGAAAACATAAATGAAAAGATAGCAGATGCAATCATAGGTGAAGAATCTACAGATCAGGTAGAGATAGACAGGATTATGCTGGAGCTTGATGGAACAGAAAACAAATCAAATCTTGGGGCAAACGCTATCCTTGCGGTATCTCTGGCTGTCGCAAGGGCATCAGCTATTGAGCTTGAAATACCCCTTTACAGATATATAGGAGGAACAAACGCAAAAGTGTTGCCCGTTCCTCTTATGAATGTTATTAACGGGGGGGTTCATGCAGACAACAACCTTGATTTTCAGGAGTTTATGATAGTTCCAGTATTTGGAGGGAAAGATCCGGACAATCCAAAATTCAGCGAAGCTCTGAGATGTGGCGTTGAGATCTTTCATACATTAAAGCATGTTCTGAAGGAAAAAGGCCACTCAACAAATGTTGGTGATGAGGGAGGTTTTGCACCAAATCTTAAATCAACAAAAGAGGCTCTTGATATCTTAATGGAGGCTATTAAAAAGGCAGGTTATGAGCCAGGAGAGGATGTTCTTCTCGCTATAGATGCCGCATCAACTGAGTTTTATGATAAAGAAAAAGGGGTATACAGGTTTGAAGATGAAGAGCTTTCGGCTGATGATATGGTAACAATATACGAAGAAATAGAAGGAACGTATCCCCTTATATCCCTTGAGGACGGAATGGCTGAAGATGACATAGAAGGCTGGAAAAAACTGACGCAGGCTTTAGGAAACAAAATACAGCTTGTTGGAGATGACCTTTTTACCACAAATCCAAAGCTGATAAAGAAAGGAATTGAGCAGGGTATTGCAAACTCAGTACTTGTAAAATTAAACCAGATTGGCAGTTTAACCGAAACATTAGATGCCATTGAGCTGGCAAAGACAGCAAGTTACACAAATGTTATCTCCCACAGGTCGGGAGAAACAGAAGATACATTTATAGCTGATCTTGCTGTTGGAGTTAATGCAGGACAGATTAAAACAGGTTCTGCATCAAGGACAGACAGGATAGCAAAGTACAACCAGCTGCTCAGGATAGAAGAAGAATTGGGAGATAATGCGATATTTAATGGAAAAGAGGTTTTTTCAAGATTTCTCAGATAGAGTAAAAAATAATATAGGGGTGGACTCTGTCCTCCTCCTTTTTTCCCTCTTTTTCTTCCTTTATTTTGTTTATCTCATCTTTTTTGGAGAAAAAAATATATTCAGGTTGATACAGAAAGAAAAATACAGATCTCAACTGAAGGCCCAGATAACTCAGCTTAAAACTGAAAATCTTAACCTTCAGGAAAAGATTAGATATCTTAAAAATGACAGATTTTTTATAGAAAAGAAGGCCAGAGAAGATCTGGGACTTGTTAAAGAAGGTGAAGAGATCTACATTATTGTGGACAGTAAAGAAAGGAAGAATAAAAAAGAGGAAAGATGGATAGACAGGGTAATACAAAAATATCAGGAATTCAGACTGAGATAGAAACTTTTTTATTTGATCTTGATGGTACACTTATAGATTCATCAAAAGATATAGCTGTTGCTGTTAATTACGCCCTTGAAAAGCTCGGAAGAAAATCCCTTCCTGAAAAAGAGATAATAAAACATGTTGGATACGGTGGAAAAAAGCTTATGGAAGGGGTGTTAAAAACAGAGGATGAGAATCTGATTAAGGAAGGAGTGAGGCTGTTTAGGGAGTATTATTTCAAAAATCCTGCACAGCACACAGTTCTTTATCCTTATGTGGAAGAGCTTTTGCTAAAGCTGAAAAAAGAAGGGAAGAAAACAGGCATAGTAACAAACAAATACGAGGATATATCACGAGAAATAATACAAAAGTTAGGTGTACAAAAACTGATAGATGTGATAATAGGCGGTGATACTACAAATAAGAAAAAACCAGAACCAGATCCTGTTTTATTTGCTTTAGAAAAGCTTGGATCTTTTCCTGATACTTCAGTTATGATAGGAGACAGTGAGGCTGACATACAGGCAGGCAAAAATGCAGGGCTGAAAACGGTTCTTGTCACATACGGTTTTGGAAAAACAGATCTTGCTTTGTCTTTTAAGCCTGATTTTGTTATCAAAAGCCTGAAGGATCTGTTATGGTAGTTTTGATATTTTTATTTGTTTTTGGTTTTGCTTTTTCAGAGGAATTAAAGATAATATTTCCCTCTAAGAACACTATTTTGGTTGAGGGCAAACAGTACACAATAAAATGGAAAGGTGATGTAGAAGGAAAAGCATGTATATCTGTTTTGATAGGAGGTAAAGACAGGGGAATAATAAATGACTGTCAGACAGATTTCTCAAAAGGTCAGTACAGATGGAGAATTCCTGACGGTTTTGTGACAGGCTTTGGTATCAACATGGACAGGAATGTGAGGATAGCGATCTTTAAAAAAGAAAATCCAGAAAATGTTTTTTACAGCGATTACTTCACAGTTTCAGGTTATGAAATAAAAAAGCTAAAAACAAAAAGCCCTGAAGAAGCTATAAAGCTGTTCTTTTTATCTTTAAACAAAAAGGATTATGATACGGCATACAACCTTCTTTCAAAATGCAAAATAATCATTAAGGGGAAAATTGAAACCTTTTCATACCTTCCTCCAAAACCTTTTATCGAATGGAAAAGATCTGTAAAAAAGATCAGATCTGTAAAGATTTTGGGCATAAAAGATGTTTCATTTTATACTGACAGAGAATGCGAAGGGAAAAAATTATTAGGAATAAGAACATTCAGGATTGATATTCTTCTAAACAACAAAAAAACAACAAGATTTTTAGATCTTGTAAAGGGAAGTGATGGAAACTACAGAATACTCGGAATAGGAACAGGTCCCTAATAATAAACTTTAACCTCTTTTAAAATAGCCCCAACTATAACAAATGATTTACCTGTCAAAACACTACTGCAGTTTCCTCTAATACCTATACCAATAATGTTGTATCCTTTTCTTGCCTTTACACTGAACGTGTATGTGTAAGTTCTTCCTTTTCCTTTTTTTATGGCATCACCAATAGAACTGACAATATCATAATAATCTTTAACCTCGCTGAGAATTTTAAGTGCCTGCCATGCTGTTTTTGCCTCCCCACCTTCAGGTACAGCAAGAAGTGCAACATCAATAATTTTTTCTGCAGCTATTTCGTAATTTAGCCCAGGCTCAATATCTTTTCTTCCGTACTTTTTCCTGTATTTGTGAGTAGCCTGAAGGCCTGCAAAAGCCCCGTATCCGACAGTCTTTGAGCCACCTATATAAAAAAATGTTGCCTTTATTTTTATCTTTTTGTTTTCCGGAACATAGATGTTCAGATACTGCCTTGTTTCTGCAGCAGCACCACCCACTTCAGCATCCATAAATAAAGCCAGATATCCTGTTTTTGAATTGCAAAGATACTTTGCTTTAGCAATTCCCTTAACAGTTGTCCAACCATCGCATTTAATATAAGACGGTTTGTATATCTTTACCCTTTGGGCTTTTAGTTTTACTTCATGCCATTTATAGGAACTCCAACCTTTCTTCTCTGTATAAAAAGCAGGCCAGAAGCTCCAAAATCCAGCACTATCTATTTTTATTCTTCCTGTAACTGTTATACTTTTACCTTTCCTCAAAATAAAATTTCTAAATGAATGGCCAAAATCTCTATTCTTTCCTGATGGGTCTCTGCAACCTATAAAAGCACCGTATTTACCAAGCTTAATATCCTTTTTTGATATGTTTTTGATTCTGAAAGATACCGTAATCTGGGATCCGAAAGTGAACTGTTTTCCTTTAATAACGAACTGGTATATTTTCAGGCCATCCTGTTTTCCAAGGTATTTTTTATAATATATATCC
>JALTAS010000133.1 GCA_027058925.1 Persephonella sp. | reverse complement strand
CAACTATCCTGGCAGCCCAGACAACAGACAAAAAAGTGAATGAAATTACCCCTTTCTTCTTTAAAAAATTTCCTGATCCTTTTGCTGTAGCAAAAGCCAAGATTGAAGAAATTGAAGAAGTTATAAAGTCCATAAATTTTTATAGAAGAAAAGCAAAACTTATAAAAGAATGCTGCGAAGCTGTTGTAAAAAATCACAACGGGGTGATCCCTGATAACATGGATGATCTTGTAAAACTACCTGGTGTTGGAAGAAAAACAGCAAGCGTTATCCTTGTTAATGCATTTAATAAACCTGCAATAGTGGTTGATACTCATGTAAAAAGGGTAAGCCAGAGACTTGGTTTAACAACCTCAAACAATCCTGACAAAATTGAGAAGGATCTATCCCAATTTTTTTCAAAAGGAAACTGGGTATATATATCAAAAGCTCTTATACTTTTCGGAAGGTACATATGTAAAGCAAAAAAACCTGAATGCAAGAGATGTTATCTTGTTGATATGTGTCCTTACGAAAACAAAAATCTGTGAGGTGTAAAAAATGGAAGCTGTAATTCCAGCTGTTGAAAGATTAAAAAGAGAAGAGGGTGAGATATTACTTGTAACCCACCACAATCCTGATGGGGATGGAATAGGAAGTATGCTTGCCCTTTATAGATTTTTAAAGAAAAAAGGTAAAAATGTAAGAATGGCGATGAAAGACAAAGCTCCCCATGTTTATGACTTTCTTCCAGATGTTGAAAAGATTGAAAAACTGCCGATAAATCACAGATTTAACCTCGCTGTCATTCTTGATGCAGCCGGAATGTACAGGGCTGATGCACCTGTTGAAGCAAAAGAGTATCTCCGGATAGACCACCATATAGGTGGGGTTTTCGAGAGCATCAATGATTATGTTGATCCTTATGCTGCCTCAACAACAGTAGTTGTGGGAAGAATGTTAAAAGATTGGGACGAAGAATGTATAGATAAAGAGATAGCAACCTGTCTGTACACAGGTCTGCTAACAGACACAGGTTCCTTCAAACATAACAACGTTAATGAAGAAGCCTTTGAGTTTGCAAAATATCTCACATCTAAGGGGATTGATCCTTCCAGGATAGCCTCCCTCATTTTTGAAAGAAACAAACCTGCAGCCATACATCTTCTCCAGAAAGTTCTTTCAACACTTGATCTTTTCTACGAAGAAAAAATTGCCTCACTTGTTGTAAAGAGAGACTTTATTGATAAAACCGGGGCAGATGAGGAGGACACAGAGGGGTTTGTCAATTTTGCAAGAAGCATAGAAGGGGTTGAGGTTGCATTCATAATGATACAGAGACCTGACCTAAAAACATGGAGGGTCTCACTGAGAGGAAAGGGAAGGATAAATGTACAAAAAATTGCAAAAAGGTTTGGTGGTGGAGGTCACAGAGATGCAGCTGGATGCAGAATAAAAGGGTCTGAAAAAGAGGTAAAACAAAAGCTTATTGAAGCGATAAAAGAGGAGATTAAAACACAGCTAAAAGAAAAAATTAATGTTTAGTTTTTTCTTCCTTTTCTTCTGAGATAATGTACCTCTTCACATCCTTGTACATATTTCTAAAACCGGCAGCTATCCCAAAAAAGAAAAACAGTATCGTAAGCCATGGTGAAGTCCCAAAGTATTTATCAAGGAAATACCCTAACAAAACTCCAACAACAACTCCCGAAACTAAATGAAGACCTATTGATCCTATTGAAAGATACTGAATAAAACCTTTTTTTGCCATTTACTTAAGGCCTAACACATCCATCATATCGTACAGACCTGCAGGTTTGTCCTTTATCCATTTTGCTGCCTCAACGGCACCTTTTGCAAATATATCCCTTGAACCTGCTTTGTGGGTCAGTTCTATCCTTTCCCCCATTCCTGCAAATATAACAGTGTGTTCTCCAACAACATCTCCTCCCCTGAGGGCAAAAACAGCTATCTCATCTGAAGGTCTGCCGTTTTCGTAAACACCTTCCCTTCCGTAAACAACATTTTTTATACCTGTTTCTTTTTTCAGTATATCTACTATCTTAACAGCTGTTCCAGAAGGGGCATCCTTTTTAAACCTGTGGTGCATCTCAACAACTTCTATGTCGTAGCCTTTACCCTTTAACGCCCTTGCAGCTTCCTGAACCAGTTTAAAAAGCAGATTAACACCTATGCTCATATTTGGAGCAAGAACAACAGGCACTTCACTTGATAACTCCTTTATCTCCTTTATCTGATCATCTGTAAAACCTGTTGTTCCTATGACCATACCTTTTTTATTTTTATCGGCAGCAATCAGTCTGAGGTGTGAGATGACAGCTTCCGTATTTCCTGCAAAATCTATCACAACATCTGCTTTTTCTATAATCTTTGCAAGGTCTGAAAATATCGGAGCATCAATTTTTTCACCTATCAGTTCACCTACATTTTCATGGAAATGAACACAGTCAGGACTTTCAATCCCCCCTGTGATTTGAACATCAGGATCCTGATATGCTATCTGGGCTATCTTTCTTCCCATTCTTCCCATTATTCCTGATATTACAACCTTAACCATCGGTTATCCTTTTCCTCCGATGAAAATACAATATCTGCAAGTTCGTGAAGGGCATCATTTACCTGTTCAGGTGGAACAACAAAGGGTGCGATAGCGATATCCACACCCTCAACAAAGATCAGTTTTTTTAAAAGATTCTTTATCTGTTCTACCTCTTCAGGAGTAACATCCTTTCTGAACGATTCTGTTGCTTCCTTGTCAGTCACAAAAAAACCAACAATGGCAAAAGGATACGCCTTTTTTTCTTCTTGCATTATTTTTCCTTTGTTCCCATCTTATACATAATAGTTCCCC
>JALTAS010000132.1 GCA_027058925.1 Persephonella sp. | reverse complement strand
GATCAACAAGAGCATTATACACAAAAATATAAAAATATAAAGCCATAAACAGGAAATACTTTTCTGTATATGGTAAACTATTCAAAAAATTTAGGTTAACGAGGTTAATATGAAAGATTTTATAAATGATCTTGCAGACAGGGTTCTTTCTGGTGAAAAACTGTCAAAAGAAGAAGGGCTGAAGATACTAAGCATACCGGATGAATTCCTTGAAGATCTGATAGATCAGGCATCAAAGGTAAGAGAAGCTGTTTTCAAAAATGAGGTTGAGTTCTGCTCGCTGATTAATGCAAAAAATGGTGCATGCACAGAGGACTGTTCATTCTGTGCCCAGTCTTCAAAATACCCAACACCTATTAACGCATACTCTCTTGTTCCCAAAAAAGAGCTTGTTGAGGGAGCTGTAAAAGCTGTTTCAATAAAAGCAAATAGATACTGCATTGTAACAAGTGGCAGGAGAGCAACAAAGGAAGAGATACAGCAGATCGCCGAAGCTGTAAAAGAGATAACCAACACTCTACCTGTTAAGGTATGCGTTTCAATAGGAAGCATTGATGAAGAGGATCTGAAAATGCTGAAGGAAGCAGGTGTTGAAAGGGTAAACCACAATCTTGAAACATCAGAAAAACACTTTCCTAACATAGTTACAACACATCCATGGAGAGAAAGATACGAAACGATAAAAAGAATACAAGATACAGGTCTTTCCACATGTTGCGGGGGAATATTCGGCATAGGAGAAACAGATGAAGATATAGTTGATCTTGCCGATACATACAGGGAGCTTGGGGTTGATTCTATACCAATGAACTTTCTTATTCCTATTCCGGGCACGCCACTGGCGAATAACAAACATCTTACCCCACAAAAATGCCTCAAAATAATATCCTTATTCAAACTTTTTAATCCTCAGGCAGAGATCAGGCTTTGTGGTGGGAGAGAACAGAACCTTAGAGAGTACCATGACAGGGCGATGGATATAGCCAACTGTCTGATGGCAGGAGGTTATCTCACAAGGGCAGGAAGACCACCTGGAAAAGATGAGGAGATGGTAAAAAGGCTGGGAAGAAAGCTCATAACAAAAAGGGAAAGCTTTTCTTCCTACAAAACAGCAATTTAAAACCACAGATTGTAATTAACATAAAACCTGATTATAAAATCATTTGTTCCCTGTGTTCCTTTGTAGTAAGATGTTCCAACACTTATATGATCCTGCTGAAACAGATGTCCACCTATACCAAGATCAAATCCGTAGCCAAATCCTGTAACACAGTTGTAATAACTTCCAAGACTCATAAAAGGCCTGAAGATCCTTGTGTAGTAATCTTTATGCTCATATCCGAAAAAGAAGTTTCCTCCAAACTCACAGTAATTTTCAGGAAGAACATCTGGATTGTCAAAAACTGAAATACTGTTTATCTTTCCTTTCTGGGTTTTTTCAGAAAAAAGACCGCTCCTTGAGTAAAGGGAAACTGTAAAATCCGGATAACCTGATCTTATTTTATAGTAACCCTCAACATTAAACATTTTTCCCTTTCCTATATTTTTACCATCAACTGATTTATAGCTTGCGATACTAAAATCACTGTTTAGCCCTATCTTTTCTGTCAGATTATAGGATAAAAATAGCTTTATGTAGTCTGAAAGACCTCCATAATAAAGATAAAGGGTTTCATCTGATCTCTGGGATATCCCAACCTTTACCCCTGTCCACAACCTGTTATAAGAGTAATACTCAAACTGACCATAAAAGCCTGTATTTCCCTTCAATCCAGAATTATAGGTCAGACCAGCTTCCCATTTGTACCTTTGAATATTCCTTCCAATTCCCAATCTAGTTTCTGTGTAGCTTGAAGGAAGATACCTGAACAGATCACCATTTTTTGAAAGTATAAAGCTTTTTAAAACAGCGCCGTATATGTAGTAATTGCTTTTAAGGTAATACTTTACAGATGTTTTTAAAGTAAACTGCTCATTTTTTTCTCTGTTCTGGTACTCCCCCTTAACCTTAAAAACAGACTCATTATCCATTATTATGTCTCTGAACTGTCTGTATAGAAGGGAATCAAACCTGTTTTTCTCCATTCCTTCAAAGGCAAGCTGCTCAGACAGTTTTACTCTATCAACCCTTAAAGAAGCTTCAACCCTGTCTCTTATCGGAAGTCTGCTTCTTTTTTTCTCAAGAAGGGCATTTATTCTGTCCTTGTCCCAGTTTTTTAATGCTACATTAAGAAGCATCCATGGTTTTCCTTTCTTAAATCTGTTTATTATGTATTCTGCCGGCAGGTTCTTATCTCTCATAAGAAACCATGTTATCAGAAGGTTGTAGTAATCCTTTTTATTAAGGTATTTTTTTCCATTTTCAAGTAATTTTTTTATGCTTTCCGGAGGAACAAAATAAAATGAGATATAGATTATCTCTTTCAGGAAACTTTTGTCCTTCAGAAGAGAAGGATCCTTTTTTAGTTTTTCTTTTAAGATCTTCCACGCTTTAAATCTATAGTAATAAGCCTGATCTGTTCTTCCTGATAGATCTGTTGTATCTCCGTATAATATCAGTGTATCTGGGTCGTTTGGGTTTTTTCTTATCTCCCTATTTAGATAATAAAGGGATTTTAGAGAGTTTTGAAGCAGTGAGTATGCAGATCCATAAACAAGATCAAGCTTATCATCACCTTTTGCAATATACTCATATTTTTTAAGATACTTTTTAAGCCTTTTTTCATCTTCAAGATCAATAAGAGTCCAAAGGAAAGAAGCTATAAGGTCTGTGTTTTCAGGGTTGTATTTTATTGCTTTTTGGTATATTTCCACAGCTTTTGCTTTTTTTCCTAACTTAAGATATGAATTGCCGTAGTAAAACC
>JALTAS010000131.1 GCA_027058925.1 Persephonella sp. | reverse complement strand
ATTCTATGCTGAAAGGAGGTTAAAGAAAAATTTTAAAAATTATGTGATGCACTTTTTTTAGGCATTTAGATCATGATTGAACTTAAAATGTGCAGAAAATAAAAAAGCCCCCCATTAAGGGGGGCTTGGTTTATTACTGAATTTTTAGAATCCCATCTCACCCATTCCTTCCATTCCTGCCCCTGGTGTTTTTTCCTCTTTTTCAGGTATCTCAGCAACCAGTGCTTCAGCTGTGAGCATTGTTCCCGCTACAGATGCAGCATTCTGTATGGCTGTTCTTACAACCTTTGTTGGGTCTATAATACCGGCTTCCATCATGTCAGCAAACTCACCTGTTGCTGCATCAAAACCATATGTTTTGCTCTCATTTGCTTTTACTTTTTCAATAATGACAGATCCTTCAAATCCTGCGTTATCTGCTATTTGTTTCAGAGGAATTTCACAGGCTTTCTTGACTATATCTATTCCCCATTTTTTGTCTGTATTTTCTTCTTTCAGGTCGCAAAGTGCTTTTGATGCTCTGAGAAGTGCAACTCCTCCTCCTGCAACTATTCCTTCCTCAACAGCTGCCTTTGTTGCATGAACAGCATCGTCAACCCTGTCCTTTTTCTCTTTCATTTCTGCTTCTGTGGCTGCACCCACCTTTATGATAGCAACTCCACCTGAAAGTTTTGCAAGTCTTTCCTGAAGTTTTTCCCTGTCATACTCTGATGTTGTTGTTTCTATCTGGGCTTTTATTTGTTCTATTCTTGCTTTTATGTCTTCTGGGTTTCCTTTTCCACCTACAATTGTTGTGTTGTCTTTATCAACAACAACTTTGTCTGCCTGTCCTAACATATCAAGATCTACGTTCTCAAGTTTAATTCCAAGATCTTCTGTTATAGCCTGTCCTCCTGTAAGTATGGCTATATCTTGAAGCATAGCTTTTCTTCTTTCTCCAAATCCTGGAGCCTTAACAGCACAAACCTTAAGAACTCCTTTTATGTTATTTACAACAAGTGTTGCAAGTGCTTCTCCTTCAACATCTTCAGCTATTATGAGAAGTGGCTTGTTTGCCTGTACAACTTTCTCAAGAACAGGAAGAAGCTCTCTTATATTTGATATTTTTTTCTCATAGATAAGGATGTATGGATTTTCTAAAACAGCTTCCATTTTTTCAGGGTTTGTTACAAAGTATGGTGAGAGATATCCTCTGTCAAACTGCATACCTTCTGTTGTTTCAAGAACTGTTTCTGCTCCTTTTGCTTCTTCAACTGTGATAACACCATCTTTACCTACCTTTTCCATTGCATCAGCTATTATCTTTCCTATCTCTGGATCGTTATTGGCAGAGATTGTTGCAACCTGTTCTATCTCTGTTCTTCCGCTAACTTCTTTTGACATTTTTTTAAGTTCTTCTACAACCACCTTAACAGCTTCATCAATACCCCTTTTAACATACACTGGATTTGCACCTGAGGCTATAGCTTTGAGGCCTTCTGTGTATATTGCCTGAGTAAGGATTGTTGCTGTGGTTGTTCCATCTCCCGCAACATCTGCTGTTTTTGATGCAACCTCTTTAACAAGCTGTGCTGCCATATTTTCAAGGGGATCTGTAAGCTCTATTTCTTTTGCTACAGAAACACCATCTTTTGTTACTGCAGGAGATCCCCATTTTTTCTCCAGAATAACCTCTCTTCCTCTTGGACCAAGTGTTACCTTAACAGCGTTTGCTAATTTATCTACACCTGCTTTTAGCTTTGCTCTTGCTTCTTCTCCGTAGATTATCATTTTTCCTGCCATCTATTTCCACCTCCTTTTTTTATTATTCAATGATTGCAAGAATGTCGTCTTCTCTGAGAACAATAAGTTCTTCACCGTCAACAACAAACTCGTTTCCTGCGTATTTGCTGTAAATAACTCTATCTCCCACCTTTACTTTAAGTGGTTTTGTTTCTCCGTTTTCAAGAAGCCTTCCCTCTCCAACAGCTATTACTTCACCTTCAGAGGGTTTTTCTTTTGCTGTATCAGGGATGATTATTCCTGATGGGGTTTTTTCTTCAACTTCTTCAGCTGGCTTGATAACGACTCTATCGTAGAGAGGTTTGATTTTAGCCATCCTGCTCTACCTCCTTTTTTATTTTTGTTATTAAATATTATATTCTGAATTCTGAAAAAATGCAATAAGTATGCATACAAAATATGAGCGTGGTTTGATCATATTTATTTTAAATAAAAGGTACTCAAAGTCCTCACAGGTGTCAATACTTTTTAACCTTTAATCACCTTGAGGAGATCTTCTTTTATCTGATTTATTAATCTTTCATCTGTTATCTTTTTCTTATCTTTTGTTCTCACGTAAAAAGCATCTCTTATCCTTTCTCCCTGTGTAACTACTTTTGCTATATGAACATAAAGATCAAATCTTGCAAAAACCTTGAATATGTCAAAAAGTAAACCTATCCTGTCTTCCCCTGAAATATCAAAAATTGTGTAAACCTCTGACATTTCGTTATCTACTTTTACAAAAGTAGGCGGAGGTATAACAGAAGCCTTAAAAATAGCATTCCTTTTTTTAGATAGATCTTCAAGGGTAATATCTCCCTTTATGTAGCTGTTGAATATATCCTTAAACTGGTGAAACTTTTTGTCTTCTACAACTTCCAGAGATGATGTTGAAATCTGAAGATCAATTATTATAATTCCATCTTTTCTCATGTAGCTGTAAACAGAGAGGATGTTTATTCCCATGTAAGATATAATTCCTGTAACAACAAGGAGTGGATTTTTTATTTTTTTTGAGTCTAAAACAACGATCAGTTCAGAAAAACCTATTCCATATTTTTTTTCAAAATAAAACTGGGGTTTTTTTGTTTTAAAAAGCTGTTCTTCTAATTTTATATGTCTTACCATGTCGTCTATAGC
>JALTAS010000130.1 GCA_027058925.1 Persephonella sp. | reverse complement strand
TTTTTCCTTTTTTCTTTATTCTTAAATATAATATCCGCAAGTTTTTTACGGTCAATCTCTCCTTCCTGTGTAAAAACATTTCCAAACTCTTTTTTTATCTTCTTTTTTATATCTTCTCTTTTCAAAAGTTTATGAACGATCTGATCAGCACTTATAACATATGCTCCAAGTTCTTTAAACAGATTTAAAACAGTGGTTTTTCCTGTTCCTATAGAACCTGTTAAACCAACCTTTAACATTATTTATCCTGAAGGGGGGTATACCCCCAATTAATAAAGTCTAAATCTTCTTTCAAGAAACTTCTGCCATGTGTTCGGAAGATTCTTTATTTCCTCCTCAGCTATTTCCCTTACTTTCTTATCTATCCCTTTTACATCATTGTTTAATCTCAGTTTAACATCACAGACCTGTGGCTCTGTTATAGGTTTTCCTATCTGACTTACAAGATAAACATAAACCTCCTCAACCTCTTCTATCTCTGAAACTATTCTTTCTGCCATATCTGTTGCTGCTGTGTTGTATATTTTTCCGATGTGGGATACAGGATTTTTTCCTGCGGCAGCTTCAAGACTCATAGGCCTGTAAGGGGTAATAAGGCCATTCACCCTGTTTCCCCTTCCTATCTGTCCATCATCTCCAGCCTCAGCTGAAGTACCTGTGACAGTGATATAAACAGATTCATTCTCCGGATCATCAGCTGTATTCAGGAATATATCAACATGTTTATCTGTAAGTCTCTGTGCAACAGAGTAAGCATAATTTGAGATCACCTCTTTTTTTTCAAGATAATCCTTGAGATTTTTCACATATTTGTCAACAAAGGCTGCTGCTATCGTTATCCTTATATTGTTTTCATTTCTAACACCCATTACCTTTATATCTTCACCAAGGTAAGGATGATCTTTTTTGAAATCTTTATTATTTAAAGCCCTTTCAACTTCATAAACTATGGTTTCTATATCATCAAATGGTGCATGACCTACCCCAAAAGATGTATCATTTGCAAGAGGAATTTCTCCTTTGATCTGGAATCTTTCAAAAAGCTCGACAAGATCCTTGCTACCAGGTTTTAATTTTGGATGTATAACAACATGATTCATAACATCAAGGTTTGGTATGTTTTCTTTTAACCACTTATGAGCTGTTTCTATTGCAAGCTCTTCAACAGGAAGTCTCTTCCCATTTATCTCATTTATTGCTCTACCTGTAAGATATATCTCTATTGGAGAAATCATAGAACCACCGCCAAAAGATGGTTCAGCAATCCCCCCAATAAGAAGAGCTTTATCAACATTGTGATGCATAATAGCTCCACATTCTTCTCTGTAAAGTTTTGAAAGAGCTATTGATAATTCCTCCCCAAGGGCATCACATATTGTGTCAGGGTGTCCGGTTCCTTTTCTTTCTACAATCTCAACAGGCTGATTTGATACTTTAGGAAAATCCAGTCTTCCAACAGAAATATTTGCCAACTTCTTACCTCCAAATTAATAATTGAAAACATTAGAATAATATAATTTGCACTCCTTTACAAGATGAGACACATCAGGTATAATACATATCTTGAATTTTTAATATTGATGTTATAAATTATTTAGTCCCCAAATGACAAAAGGAGGTTTAAATGGCTCATACCCGTTCAGCAAGAAAAAGAATAAGACAGGCAGAGAAAAGAAGGTTGTTAAACAGATACCACATTTCAAGAATGAAAACAGCTATTAAGAGAATAAATGAAGCGTTGAAAAATAAGGATGTGGAAACTGCAGAAAAGCTGCTTCCCCTTGCACAAAAACTCGCTTACAGAGCAGCTGCCAAAGGAGCGATACATAAGAACGAAGCTGCAAGAAGAATATCCAGAATCGCAAGGAAGATTAACACCGCAAAACAGGCTCTTTCCTCATAAAAAATATGTGGCGGTGTAGCTCAGCCGGTTAGAGCACGCGGCTCATATCCGCGGAGTCGCAGGTTCGAGTCCTGCCACCGCCACCATTAAAATGGTTGAGAAAAAATTCCTAAAAGCAGTAAAAGAGTTTAAACTTATTCAGAAAAATGACAGAATACTTGTGGCCTTTTCAGGAGGTGTTGATTCGGCTGTCCTGGTACAACTTTTAATTAAACTAAAAGATACACTCAAAATATCAGAAATAGCCCTTGCCCATCTTAATCATTCCTTAAGAGGCAAAGAAGCAGATAGAGATCAGGAATTCTGCAAACAGTTTGCCAGAAAAAAAGATCTCCAGATATTTTCTGAAAAAATAGATGTAAAAGAAGTTGCCAGAAAAGAAAAATTATCTATTGAGGAAGCTGCAAGAAAGGTTAGGTATGAATTTTTAAGAAAAATCAAAAAGAAGGAAGGTTTTGATAAAATAGCAACAGGGCATCATCTTTCTGATCTTGTAGAAACGATGATACTGTGGTTTATTCAGGGTAACAGAAAAGGCATAAAAGGATTTAAACCAAAGGACAACGGCATCATAAGACCTCTGTATTACATTACAAAAGATGAGATAAACAGTTATGCAGAAATCAACAATATTCCACATACAGTAGACAGAACAAATTTCAAGACAGATATTCTGAGAAACAAGCTGAGGCTCAATGTAATCCCCCTTTTAAAGGAAATAAACCCATCCCTTGAAAAATCCATGCTTACAGAATCTCAACTGCTCCAGTTAGATGATGACTTTCTTGAGCTTGAAAGTAAAAAATTTTCACAAAAATTTCCCAGTAAAGAGATAAAATTCTCCCAGATAAAAAAACTGCATGAGGCTGTACTTTACAGGGCTTTGATACACTGGATAAAAAGAGAAACAGGAATATATCCTTCATACAGAAAGATTATTAATATCTTGAGAATAATAAAGAAAAAGGGAGAAAAAAGGATCAATCTTGGAAAGGGTTTTATTCTGATAAAAACTTACTCAGGACTAATTATTGA
>JALTAS010000129.1 GCA_027058925.1 Persephonella sp. | reverse complement strand
GATCAGGCTAAACAGATTCATATCACAGTCTGGATTATGTTCAAGAAGAAAGGCTGATCTTTTTATAAAGGAGGGAAGAGTTAAAGTAAACGGAAAGGTTGTAACCCAGCCTGGAATAAAGATTGATCCTGAAAGGGATACTGTTGAAGTAGATGGAAAACTGATAAAACAGCAGGAAAAAAAGGTTTATATAAAAATTTACAAACCAAGGGGATACCTTACACAGCTTGGTAAAGATAAGTTCGGCAGAAAAACCCTGACAGATCTGATGGAAGAAGTAGGGATAAAAGAAAGGGTTTTTCCGGCAGGAAGACTTGATCTTGAGAGTGAAGGTCTTCTGATACTGACAAATGATGGTAATTTTGCAAATATTGTAATGCACCCGAGGAAAAAAATACCAAAAAAGTATATTGTTGAGGTAAAAGGAAGGGTGAGCGGTGATACATTTAAAAAGATGAAAAAAGGTAAAAAACTGGACGATACCTTTTTGAAACCTGATGATATAAAAATCCTAAAGAAGAAAAAAAATTCAACATTACTGGAGATCACTATCCATTCAGGACAGAAAAGAATAATAAGAAGATTTATGAAATCTTTTGGTCATTCTGTTTTAAGGCTGATAAGAATTAAGATAGACGGCATATCATTAGACGGACTCAAACCTTCCCAGTGGAAGTATTTAAGCAAGAAAGAGATTGAAAGTGTGGTGAAATCAGCATCATAAAGGTCTATATTAAAAAGAAAAGGTTAGGAGGAGCAATTTATGAACCTTAAGATTGAAAGACCTGAAGATGTTTTACCTCTGATGAAGGAGTATGAACTGCCTGATGGACTTCCCCTTTACAAAGCTTTAAAAGGCTACACGGTTATTGAAGCTGTTCAGCCGGGTAAGGTTGGAAATGTTGTTTTTGTTCTTGCAGAGAAAGATGAAAACGGCAAAAAATCTTTCAGAATAATCAGATATTTCAAAACATTTGGAGATGTTGGGATAGAGGCAGATTTCACACCTGAAAATGTTGAGCAGGCTGTAGGAATAGTGTTTCACACAATGGCAAAACATATTATGTGATATAAGGTGTTGAAATTTTTCAGTTTTTGCATATAATACAAATCCCCTCAGGTTAGAAGGACTCGCAGCACCTGAGCTGTGTTTCCTCTCATGGCCCTCCTAACCTCCTATTTCTGGCGGTGCATCAGGCACCGCCCTTTTTAAATCATCTTTTTTATTCTGTTTTTGATGTCGTTTAGAATGACCATCGCCTCAATAGGTGTCATGTCTGCAAGATCAAGCTCTTCAATCTCTCTCAGTATCTGTTTAATCTGATTTGACTCTTCCTGCTGGATCTGATTTAAAAGAGGAAGGTAATCCTCTTTTTTCTGTGAAAGGTTTATTATTGTTTCATCAATTTTTTTATCCTGTTCTTCCTCAAGATGGTAAAGTATCTCGTAAGCCCTTTTTATTATCTCCTCTTTGATCCCTGCAAGTTTTGCAACATGAACCCCGTAGCTTTTGTTAGAGAAACCTTCCATTACCTTATAAAGAAATCTTATGTTTTCGCCTTCCTCATCTATATGCATATGAAAGTTTTTCACTCCCCTTATCTCCTCTTCAAGTTTTGTAAGCTCGTGGTAATGTGTAGCAAAAAGTGTTTTTGCCCTTATCTGCTTGCTGATATATTCGGAAACTGCCCAGGCTATAGAAAGACCGTCATAAGTGCTTGTCCCTCTTCCAACCTCATCAAGAACAACAAAACTTTTTTCTGTAATGTTGTTCAGAATGTTTGCTACCTCAAGCATCTCAACCATAAATGTTGAGAGACCCTTTGAAAGAATATCCCCTGAACCGATCCTTGTGAAAATACCGTCAACGATCCCTATTTTTCCTTTTTTTGCCGGTATAAAAGATCCCATCTGTGCGAGGATAATAATAATCGCAGACTGTCTTATGTATGTGCTTTTTCCTGCCATGTTAGGACCTGTTATTATGTGGAAGTAAGATTTTTCATTCATCTTCAGATCATTTGGAACAAAATCGCTGACAGATTCAGCTATCACAGGGTGGTATCCCTCCTCTATAAAAATGGAGTACTCATCTGTTATCTCAGGTTTTATCCAGCCTTTTTCAACAGCTATTGTTGATAACGACTGGACAGCATCAATCTCGCCCACATTCTGGGCTGTTTTTACTATTCTGTCTGATATGAATGAGACCTCCTCCCTCAGTTTCATAAATATCTCATACTCTAAAGTTTTTATCTTCTCATCAGCTGACAGTATTTTTTCTTCAAACCTTTGGAGCTCATCAGTTATAAACCTTTCTGCATTGGAAAGGGTCTGTCTTCTTCTGTAGTGTGGAGGGACAAACTTAAGGTTTGGCTTTGTTATCTCTATGTAATAGCCCATTACCTTGTTGAAGCCAACCTTCAGGCTCTGTATTCCTGTTTCCTCTCTCTGTTTCTCCTGATACTCCCTTACCCATTTACTTCCTTTTTCTTTTATCTGTTTTAACTCGTCAAGATCAGAGTTTACTCCTTTTTTAATGAGACCCCCATCTTTCAGGTGAACAGGGGGATTGTCTTCAAGGGTTTTTTCCATTTTTTCAACAAGCCATTCAAAATCTTCTATTTCCCTAAATTTATCCTTTAGAAACTCGCTTTTTACAGTCTTTTCCAACTTTTTTAACTTCTGGATATTCTTTAGAGACTCCCTTAGGGCAACCATATCCCTTGGAGACATTGTGCCTGATGATATTTTGGAAATCAATCTCTCAACATCAAATATATCTTTCAGTATCTGTCTTATTTCCTCCCTGAGGGCTGAGTTTTTAAAAAGCTCTTCAACAGCTTCCTGTCTTTTAGTAATAAGGTTAAGATCTTTAAGGGGGTGAAGGAGGTAAAACTTCAGCTTCCTTTTGCCCATTCCTGTCAGTGTTTTGTCTATAATCCTGAAAAGAGGAATATTCCCCTCATTTGCATTAACAAGCTCAAGATGTTTCTGTGCAGAGTAATCAAGTCTGATAAAGATATCTTCTTTGTATGGTTTAAGATGGGATATAAAAGGTAAAAAATCTTTCTGTGTTATCCTTGCATACTTAAGGATTGATGCTGCAGATCCAACTGCAGGAATGTCTTTCTGTGAAAAGCCGAAGGAGGATTCATTAAATGTTTTAAAAAATTTTAAAAGCTCGTCAACAGATTGCTGATCAAAAAAGTCTTCAGGAAGCTGGGTTATAAATATCCATCTGAAGTTTTCCTTCAAAAAATCAAGATTTTTACCTTCAGGTATGAGTATCTCTTTAGGCTGAAACTTTCCTATAAATGATATAAGGTTGTCTGTGTCCATAACTGAGGCAAAAAACTCACCTGTTGAAAGATCAAGATATGAAACACCAAAATCATTCCCTGAGGGGAAAACAGAAGCAAGGGCAGATCTCATCTTTTCGTTCTCAAAGTAAGTTCCGGGGGTTATCACCCTTATAACATCTCTTTTTACTATCCCTTTTGCTTTTGATGCATCTTCAAGCTGTTCGCATATGGCAACCTTATGTCCTTTTGAGACAAGCCTTGATATGTAGCTTTCAGCAGAGTGGTAAGGAATTCCGCACATGGGAATGTATTTATCCTTCCCAACCTTCTTTTTTGTAAGGGCTATGTTCAGATCCCTTGCCCCTGTGTAGGCATCCTCATAAAACATCTCATAAAAGTCTCCCAATCTGTATAGAACGAGGGCATCAGGGTATTCATTTTTTATTCTGTGGTACTGGGCTAACATAGGTGTCATATTTTTGTCTGACATATATCTGACTCCCTGAAATGTTTTTATCCCATACAATATATTACAGTTTTAGTCTGAAGGCTAAAAAAGGATCAACCCTTACACCGCCCAAGTAAATCCCAAAATGAAGGTGTGGTCCTGTTGATCTTCCTGTAGAGCCTACTTTT
Organism: Persephonella sp.; assembly: GCA_027058925.1. GTDB lineage: Bacteria > Aquificota > Aquificia > Aquificales > Hydrogenothermaceae > Persephonella_A. The sequence continues at coordinate 7,399 of JALTAS010000129.1, read as the reverse complement.
CCTATAATCTGTCCTCCTTTCACATCCTGCCCTTCTTTTACTGTTATTTTTGATAGATGGGCATAAAGTGTGTGGAGTCCCATTCCATGATCTATGACAACAGTTTTTCCAGTGTAAAAAAGCTCCTTTGCTAGAACCACCCTTCCTGACAGGGAGGCATAAACTTTTGTTCCTTCAGGGGCTTTAAAATCAACACCCCAGTGAACCGACCTTTTTTTGCCGTTTATTATTCTTTTTGCACCAAAGGATGTTGAGATAGACAGAACTTTTAATGGTTTTATAAAACTATTTTCTGTGAATTTTTTTTCTGTGTACTGGGAAAGTTTCATTCTCAAAATTCTGTTTTTATTTTTTATTCTTTCTATAAGCTCCTTTGTCAACTTCCTTTCCTTTACTGTTATTTTTGATACAGGATATTCTCTACTTTTTATTTTTATAAATTTTCTGAAGATCACCCTTCCTTCAGAAATAACATTCAAAACGGCTATTTTCCCTGTCTGGTAGGGGATCACAAAAAATGAAAACTCTTTATGAACGGGAAACTTGAGGGTTCTGTGGTTTGTTTTTACCTCAATGTATGCATTTTTTGTTTTCAATTTGATAACATTCAGGCCTGCAGGATAAAAGTTGTCTGAAAGTATTTTAACCTCACTGCACAGCCCGAAACCTGCTAAAACAAGTAAAAAAAGTATTATCCCCATATTTTTAGTATAATCTTATTTTATGGATAGATCTACATTCCTGAAGGTTCTGAGTATTTTAGAAAAAGAGTTTCCAAAGTGGAACGCCCCTGTAGTCTCATTGATAGCAAAGAGGGATCACAGAACGCCGTTCCAGATCCTTATCTCAACGATTATCAGCCTCAGAACAAAAGATCAGATTACTGCACAGGTTTCAGAAAGGCTTTTTAGGATTGCAAAAACACCTGAAGATATATTGAAGCTTACAGAGGAGGAGATACAGAAAGCTATATATCCTGCAGGTTTTTACAAAAATAAAGCAAAAACAATTAAAAGGATAGCACAGATAATCGTTGAAAAATACAACGGAAAAGTTCCTGATACTCTTGAAGAGCTTTTAAAACTTCCCGGTGTTGGAAGAAAAACAGCAAATCTTGTTCTTGCCCTTTCTTTTGGTAAACCTGCAATCTGTGTTGATATTCATGTTCACAGGATAACCAACAGACTTGGTTTTGTTAAGACAAAAAGTCCAGAAGAAACAGAAAAACAGCTTATGAAAAAGGTTCCTGTAGAGTACTGGAACAGGATTAATGACCTTCTGGTTGCTTTTGGTCAGACTATATGTAAGCCTGTTTCTCCCCTATGTTCAAAATGTCCTGTAAAAAATTACTGTGAGAAAGTTGGGGTGAGTAAGCACCGTTAGATGCTTTGCTTCATCTCATTGAATTTTTTTAATACCTCTAACATCTTACCGTTTGAATGGAAAGGCCTGATCTCAGGTGGATTTGAGATAACCTTTTCTTCCCTTTTTGAAAGATATTTGTATACAGCTATAAAACCTGCTGTAAAACCGATGGCGAACTTTATAAAATCCTTCATTTTAAATCTCCCTGTATTTGTTTGTTATAGGCATTCTTCTGTCTTTTCCAAATCCTCTCGGGGTTATCCTTATTCCAACAGGAGCCTGCCTTCTTTTGTACTCATTCCTATCTATCATCTTTATAACCCTTTCCACGCTTTCCCTGTCAAATCCTTTCTTTGCTATGTCTTCAGCTGATATATCTTCCTCAACATACATATATATTATCTCATCAAGTATCACATAAGGCAAAAGTTCCTCCTCATCTGTCTGTCCAGGTTTCAGTTCTGCAGAAGGTGGTTTGTGTAAAACCCTTTCAGGTATCACAGGTGATAAACTGTTTCTGTACTGGGCAAGTTCATAAACCTTTGTTTTGTACACATCCTTTAATACAGCAAATCCACCCACCATATCACCATAAAGGGTTGCATATCCAACGCTCATCTCAGATTTATTTCCTGTTGCAAGGACGATCCATCTAAACTTGTTTGAAAGAGCCATAAGAAGATTTCCCCTTATCCTTGCCTGTAGATTTTCTTCTGTTACGTCAGGTTCAAGACCTTCAAATACAGGCTTCAGTTCATCAAGATAGTTATAGAAAATATCTGTAATTGGAAGTACAAATATCTCAATTCCGAGATTCTGTGCAAGCTGTTTTGCGTCTTCTATACTTTCTTTTGATGTGTACTGTGAAGGCATAAGAACACCTTTTACATTTTCACTTCCAAGGGCATCAACAGCAATTGTGGCTGTCAGCGAACTATCTATTCCTCCTGAAAGGCCTATTACTACCTTCTCAAAGTTGTTTTTATGAATGTAATCCTTAAGTCCTAAAACAAGAGCTTTATAAATCTCTTCAGCTTCTTTCAGATCAAGTTCAACCCTCTGTGGAATAAGCTCAAGCTTGTCTTTTATTTTATAATCAAGGAAAACTTCTATTACCCTTTCTTCCCTTTTATAAGAAGCCCTCAGATTCCTGAGCCTGTTATCTTTTAGCTGTTTTCTAAAAATAGCATCAAGATCAAGATCACATATAAGAAGATCCTCCTCAAAAGCCTTTCCTTTTGCGATTATATCTCCGTCAGGACCAACAACAAAGCTGTTTCCGTCAAAAACAAGCTCATCCTGTCCACCAACAAGATTCACATATGCAATAGAGATCAGGTTGTCTCTTGCCCTTACCCTGAGCATATCCTCTCTTACTTTTACTTTTCCTGCATAGTAAGGAGAAGCGTTGATATTTATAACAAGTTCTGCCCCTTCTATAGCCTGTATGTTTATGGGATTTTCCGGGTACCATATATCCTCACATATTGACATTCCTATTTTATAGCCTTCAATGTTTAAAATAGTTATCTCGTTTCCTTTCTGGAAATATCTCACTTCATCAAAAACACCATAATTGGGAAGGTAGTTTTTATGGTATTTTGCAACAATTTTTCCATCTAAAAGAACAGCCGAAGCGTTGTATATGTCCTCAACCTTATCAACAAAACCAACAATACTTATAATATTCCTGCTTTCCTGAGCGATTTTTTCAATGTATCTGATGTTTTTATCAATAAAAGATGGTTTTAGGAGAAGATCCTCAGGGGGATATCCTGTTACTGCAAGTTCAGGAAACGCTATTATATCAACATCATGGTGTTTTGCCTCTTTTATCTTTTTGATGATTTTTTCTGTGTTCCCCTCTATATCACCTACTGTGCTGTTAATCTGTGCAAGAGCAAGTCTGAGCTTTTTCATCTTAGCCCCACCGATTGTTTTTTAACATTATACCTGTATATTAAATTAATAACTATTATATTTTTTTACGATAAATGATTAATAAACTTAAATAAAGGTCAACAGATGAGAGAAGTATATCTGGGGCGTCAACCTATTCTTGATAGGGATATTAAGATATTCGGGTATGAGCTTCTTTTTAGAGACAGAGAAGAGAACTTCGCGATCGTAAAAGATTCCATTGAAGCAACAGCAAGGGTCGTGATGAATCTGCTGACCTATATGGATTTTAAAGAGATAATAGACAACAAGAAAGGTTTCATAAATGTCAGCCCTGAATTTTTGGAAGGTGATTTTATAGATCTTCTTCCTGAAAACAGAATTGTCCTTGAGATATCAAGTCTTGATAAAATAAATAAATTTGTTCTTGACAGTATATCAAAGGTAAAAGAAAAGGGATATCAGGTTGCCCTTGATAATGTTCAGTTTAATGAGCTTTTGACCCCCCTTCTTGAGATAGTTGATTATGTGAAGATAAACATAAGGAACTTTTCTGATCTCGAACTTAAGGAGATGGTTGATTTTTTAAAAAAATACAGCGTTAAAACTATAGCTGTAAAAGTTGAAACTGAAAAAGATTTTTTGTTTACCAAAGAGCTTGGATTTGATTATTTCCAGGGATTTTTCTTTGAGAAACCAACGATAAAAAAAGAAAAAAAGCTTCCATCATACAAGCTTGCTCTCCTGAAAATACTCAAATTTGCTATCCTTGAAAAAAGTATGGAGGAGATATCTGAACTGGTAAAAGGATACCCTGATCTTGGATATAAACTGCTAAGATACGTAAACTCCCCATACTTTTATCTTAGAAATAAAGTCCACTCTATAAAACAGGCTCTTTCTATTCTTGGATATTCAAACATACAAAAATGGGCAATACTTCAGCTTTTTGCATCAGAAGGAGGAGATATTAAATCCAACCCTCTTCTTGAAAGGGCTGTTATCAGAGGAAGAATGATGGAAATACTTGTGTCAAAGATAACCTCTGATATAGATATGATAGAGAAAGCCTACATAACAGGAATGATATCTCTAATTGGTTCTGTTCTTTACAGACCTCTTGAAGAAATCCTGAACCAGCTTTACATAGATGAGGAAATAAAAAAAGCTGTTTTGAAAAATGAGGGGGTTCTGGGTGGTCTTCTTTCCTCAATCATTGATCTTGAAAAAGATAATATTGAAGAGGCGAGAAAAAAACTTGAGCCTGTTAAGTTAGGTCTTGAAGATCTTTTATCGGCAGAGCTTGAAGCTATCACCTATTACGAGAACTTTATGGAATCAAACTAACGATCTGTCTTATAATTAATTTTTATGAAATTCTTCCGGAGGAAAGTTATGGATCTTAAGGTGTATGCAGAGAATATATCAAAAAGGGCAAAAAAATCACAAAAAGATCTTATAAAGATAAATACCGAAATAAAAAACAGGGCTCTGCTGAGAGCGGCAGAACTGATTATGGAAAGGAAGGAAGAAATACAGGAGGAAAACAGAAAAGATCTGGAAAGAGCAGAAAAAAAGGGATACTCAAAAGCTCTTTTAGATAGATTAAAACTGAATGAAAAGAGAATAAAAGGTATGGTTCAGGTTTTAAAAGATGTTGCATCTTTACCTGATCCGGTAGGGCAGGTGATCTCTATGTGGACAAGGCCAAACGGTTTAAAGATAGGAAGAATGAGGGTTCCCCTCGGAACAATAATGATCATATACGAGGCGAGACCTAATGTTACTGTGGAGGCGGCATCTTTATGTATGAAGTCATCAAATGCTGTGATACTGAAAGGAGGTAGCGAAACAATAAACTCAAACAAAATACTGGTTAATATATTAAAACAGGCTGCAAGAGAAACAGGTTTTCCAGAAGATGCGATACAGTTTGTTGAGACAACAGAGAGGGAGGTTGTTAATCACCTTCTGCAGTTAGATCAGTATATAGATGTTGTTATACCAAGAGGTGGGGAAAGTTTAATAAGGGCTGTTTCTGAAAAGGCAAAAATGCCGGTAATAAAGCATTACAAAGGTGTTTGCAATCTATACATAGATAATGAAGCTGATATGGAAAAGGCCTTAAACATAGCATTTAATGCTAAAGTTCAGAGACCTTCCGTATGCAATGCTATAGAAAATCTTATTGTTCACAAAGATATAGCGGAGCAGTTTCTACCAGAAATAGCTTACTACTACGGTAAAGCCGGCGTAGAAATGAGATGCGATCAGACTTCACTTGATATACTTCAGAATCATCCGAAAGCCCATGATACAGAGCTTGTACCTGCAAAAGAGGAAGATTATTATGAGGAATTTCTGGATCTGATTATAGCTGTAAAGGTTGTTAATGATATGGATGAAGCCATTGATTTTATACACAAATACGGATCAAACCATTCAGAAGCAATAGTCACAGAAAATTACACTAAAGGAATGAGATTTATAAATGAGGTTGACAGTTCAGCTGTTTACATAAACGCATCAACAAGATTTACAGATGGTAATGAGTTCGGTCTTGGTGCTGAGATGGGAATATCCACAGACAAAATACATGCAAGAGGTCCTATGGGACTTGAAGAACTCACGATACCGAAATTTATCATATTAGGCAACGGACAGATCAGGGATAATTTTGGTATTCCAAAAAAGGAAGAAAAGGTAGAAATTAATAAAGAGGCGTGTGATCTGAGGTAAAAATGAAAACCATAAATGATTTTTTAGAAGCAAAAAAAGAAAACAGAAAGATAACAATGATATCAACATACGAATACTGGTCTGCAAAAATCTGCGAAGAAGCAGGGGTTGACTGTATTCTTGTAGGTGATTCCCTTGGAATGGTAATTCAAGGTCTTGAAACAACCTTACCTGTTACACTGGATCAGATGATATACCATGCAAAAGCTGTTAGAAAGGGAGCTCCTGAGACTTTCATAATTGTTGATATGCCCTTTATGAGCTACCAGATAAGTCCGGAAGATGCCCTGAAAAATGCAGGAAGAATAATGAAGGAAACAGGTGCAAACGCTGTCAAAATAGAAGGTGGGGAAGAAGTAATCCCCATAATTCAGAAGCTGATATCATCAGGTATCCCTGTGATGGGACATCTTGGACTAACTCCCCAGTCCGTTCATGCCCTTGGAGGATACAAAGTTCAGGGAAAAACCCAACAGCAGCAGAAAAAAATAATAAATGACTCAAAAGCCCTTGAGCAGGCAGGCGTTTTTTCAATAGTTCTTGAAGCTGTCCCGTCAAATCTTGCTAAAGAAATAACAGAGTTCGTTGAGATCCCCACAATAGGGATAGGTGCTGGCAGATACACTGACGGTCAGGTTCTTGTTTTTCACGACATGATGGGATTTTTTGACAGATCACCAAAATTTGTAAAAAGGTATGTTGAGGGTAAAGATCTTTTCACTCAGGCTTTAAAACAGTTTTCACAGGAAGTTCAGGAAGGCAAATTTCCAGAGAAAAAACATACATATGATTAAAATAGAGAAAGATTTTGATAAAGCTGTTGATATAATAAAGAATGGTGGGGTTATAGTTGCCCCGACAGACACCCTTTATGGACTTCTTGCAGATGCTCTTAATGAAAAAGCTGTTGAAAGGGTATACTCACTGAAAAAAAGATCCCCTGATAAACCTCTTATAATTCTTATCCCATCAACAGATTATTTTTCCATGTTTGGCATAAAACCTTCAAACAAAGAGAAAAAACTCCTTGAAAGAAAAGGTATAACGGTTGTTTTTGATATCCAAAACAGCAAATTTGAATATCTTCATAGGGGCAAAAACTCTCTGGCATTTAGAATTCCAGATTATAAACCTCTTGTTGATTTTATGAACAAGATCAAAAGACCTCTTGTTGCACCAAGTGCAAATCCGGAAGGCAAAAGTCCCCCTTCAGATATAAAGAAAGCTGTTGAGTATTTTGGCGAAAAGGTTGATTTATATATTGATAAAGGCGAGAGAAAAAGCCAGCCCTCCACAATAGTTAAGGTGAACAAAGATATAAAAATATTGAGAGAGGGAAGTATCCCCGAGCAAGAGATTAAAAAAATGTTATAAATTATAATTAAATATATTTTTG
>JALTAS010000128.1 GCA_027058925.1 Persephonella sp. | reverse complement strand
AATATAATCTTGTTTACAGGCATATTAAAATCCCCTTCACTTCCATTTTTAATAATTTATCGGAAGCAAAGGGGATTAGTTTATATCTTTATACATGTCCGTATTTTCTTGCAAGTTCGTAAAGTCTTCTAATCCTTTCTTCTGTTGGTGGATGTGTTGAGAAAAGCGAAGCTATAGCTGAACCTCTGAGAGGGTTAACTATCATCATATGGGCAGTTCCTGGGTTAACTTCCCTCTCAGCTACAGGTGCAAGCTGCTGTGCGGTCATTTCCAATTTCTCAAGAGCTTTGGCAAGGGAAAGGGGACATCTGCATATTTCGGCTCCTGTGGCATCGGCAGCGTATTCCCTTGATCTTGATATAGCCATCTGGACAAGCATCGCTGCTATAGGCGCAAGTATGAATAAAAGGAGTGAACCGATAAGACCTCCTACAGGGTTATCCTCATCATCTCCACCAAAAAGGTTTGACCAGAAAGCCATTTCTGCAAGCATTGAGATCGCTCCACCTATTGTGGCTGCTATAGATGAGATCAGGATATCTCTGTTCTTTATGTGAGCTATTTCATGGGCAAGAACTCCTTTAAGCTCGTCTGGAGAAAGAATATTAAGTATTCCAGATGTTACCGCCACAACAGCATTTTTAGGATTTCTTCCTGTGGCAAAAGCGTTTGGAATATCAATAGGTGCAAGATATACTCTGGGCTTAGGTATGCCTGCATTTCTTGCAAGCTGCTTTACCATATCGTGAAGCCATGGTGCCTCCTCATATGAGATCTCCCTCGCACCATACATTTTCAGAGCCAGTTTGTCTGAAAACCAGTAGGCGAAAAAGTTCATAGCCATAGCGAAGACAAAAGCGATAACCATACCTGTCTGTCCGCCTAATATCTTACCAACCACAAGGAACAGCCCTGTTAATATCCCAAGCAACAGAACTGTTTTAATAGTGTGCATGCCGCTAACTACCTCCATTTACTTTTAAGAAAGATATATTAAGCTGAGATTGTGAAAAATCAGTGAAGAATATCATAAAAAAGCCCCTTTAATGGGGCTTTATCTTAGTTAACCTCAGGTTCTATCACATCCTGATCTGGACCTTTTTTCTCACCTGAAGTTCCGCCTGACTGATAAAGTTTTTGAGCTATTTTGTTTGCAGCAGAAGTGACTTTTTCTATAGCAGACTGAATCTTTTCTCTTTCATTTGAGGCAAGTGCTTCTTTTCCTTCTTTTATAGCTTCTTCAGCTTCTTTCTTTTCTTCCTCCGACAGTTTTCCTTCATTTTCTTTAACAGTTTTTTCTAAGCTGTAAACTATTGCATCAAGCTGGTTCCTGAGCTCAATAGTTTCTTGGAACTTTCTGTCTTCATCTTCATGTTTTTTAGCCTCTTCTATAATCTTGTTGATTTCTTCCTCTGTCAGGCCGGAGGACTGTTGGACTGTTATAGACTGGGATTTTCCTGTAGCTTTATCAGTAGCTGTAACATGGAGTATTCCGTCGGCATCTATATCAAAACATACCTCTATCTGTGGAACTCCCCTTGGAGCTGGTGGAATATCTGTCAGGAAAAATCTTCCCAGTGATTTGTTCTCTCTTGCCATCTTCCTTTCACCTTGAAGAACATGTATCTCAACCTGTGTCTGATTATCGGCTGCTGTTGTGAATATCTCACATTTTTTGGTTGGTATAGGAGTATTTCTTGGTATAAGAGTTGTCATAACACCACCCAATGTTTCAATTCCAAGTGAAAGAGGTGTAACATCAATGAGAAGAACATCCTTTACTTCACCGGCAAGAACTCCTCCCTGAATTGCAGCTCCTACAGCAACAACCTCATCAGGATTAACCCCTTTGTGAGGCTCTTTTCCGAAAAACTCTTTTATCTTTTGCTGAACAAGAGGAATTCTTGTTGAACCTCCTACCAGAACAACATCATTTATATCGTTAGGTGTGAGTTTGGCTTCCTCAAGGGCTCTTTTAACTATATCCATTGTTCTGTCAACAAGATCTTTTATCATCTCTTCAAGCCTTGCTCTTGTCAGTTTCTTCTCCAGATGTAATGGCTGGTTTGTGTTCGGATCTATAGTGATAAATGGAAGGTTTATCTCTGTTTCCATCTTAAATGAAAGCTCTTTTTTTGCCTGCTCTGCAGCCTCTTTTAGTCTCTGGAAAGCTGTTTTATCATTCCTCAGATCAATTCCATGTTCCTTTTTAAATTCCTCCACAAGCCAGTCTATAATTCTCGCATCTATATCCGATCCACCAAGGTGTGTATCACCGTCAGAAACCTTAACTTCTATAACACCTTCTCCTCCTTCAAGGATAGAAACATCAAATGTCCCACCACCAAAGTCATAAACCAGTATCTTTACATCAGACTTTTTATCAAGACCGTAAGCAAGTGCAGCAGCTGTTGGCTCGTTTATTATCCTTTTTACTTCAAGTCCTGCGATTTTTCCTGCATCTTTTGTTGCCTGTCTCTGTCTTTCATTAAAGTAAGCCGGAACGGTTATCACAGCTTCTGTTATTTTCTCTCCAAGATACGATTCAGCAGCCTCTTTTAACTTTTTCAAGACCTGGGCTCCAACCTCTTCTGGTCTAATTACCTTCCCTGCATTTGGAACATCAAAAGCTGCATCACCTTTGTCATCTGCGACGACTTTATATGGAACATGTTTTATCTCTTCTTTTACCTCTTCATATTTTCTTCCTATAAACCTTTTTGATTCGTATATTGTATTTTCAGGATCCAGTACGGCCCTCCTTTTTGCAGGATCTCCAACAAGTATTTCCCCCTCTTTTGTCCATGAAACGACTGATGGTGTAGTCCTGAATCCTTCCTGATTAGCTATAACGATAGGTTCCCCTCCGGACATCACGGAAACAACTGAGTTTGTTGTTCCAAGGTCTATCCCTATAACTTTTCCCATTTCTTTACCTCCATATTAAATC
>JALTAS010000127.1 GCA_027058925.1 Persephonella sp. | reverse complement strand
AATAGCGATAAAAACAGCAAAAGCAAGTATATGAAGACCTGCATCAAATGTTGAAAGACCTTTTAACCTCTCAAAATAAAGGGGAAGAAGATAAAAAACCTGGTACATAGAAAAGCCAAGCAGAAGGAAAAAAATTGAAAACCCAACAAAGTATTCTTTTATCTTAAAAATAGAAAAATCTATAAGAGGATTTTTTGATAAAAGCTCTGACAGTATGTAAAATAAAAGGGAAAATACAGCCACAACTGTCAGATAAACGATAATATCAGACATAAACCAGCCAAGCTGCTGTCCTTTAGACAGAATAACGAGTGTTGTTATGGTAAATAAGGATAAAAACCCAAAGGACACAAAATTTAGCCTTGTTTTTTCCCTTATCATACTTGTTTCAGGCAGATAAAAAATAGCAAGAAGAACAGTAAGGATACCAAATGGAATATTTATAAAAAACACCCATCTCCAGTTTATATACTCTGTTATGTATCCTCCCAGTGTTGGACCTAAAGATGGTGCGAAGCTAACCCCAAGACCGAATATACCCATAGCAAGCCCTTTTTTTTCTGGAGGATATACTGCAAAAAGTATAGCCTGTGCTGTTGCCATTATGAATGCTTCCCCCATTCCCTGAAAAACTCTTGCCCCTATCATACTCTCAAGGCTATCTGATATACCGCAGGCAAAAGACGAAACAGTAAAAAGTGCAACACCGAATATATAAACATTTCTAAGCCCAAAATTTTTATCAAGCCACTGGGCAAGTATCAGCATTGTTGCAGACGCCATCATATAAGCTGTTATTACCCACTGGACACCGTAAAGGTCTGTTTTCAAAGGGGCTGTTATTTTTGGGACAATAATATCAACAATAGTGGTGTCCAAAATAGCCATAAAAGCTCCTAACATAACAATAACAGTTATCAGAACCCTTTCCCATGTTGAGATAAGCTGGTATATAGGCTTATTTTCCCCTTCCATAAGATTACCTGCTTTTCTCTATCTCCACTTCTCCTCCAAGACCAACTCTAAGCAGAGAAATATCTCCTTCTGTTATTTTTACTTTTACAGGTATTCTCTGGGCAACCTTTGTGAATTCTCCGGCGGTTATATCTCTTGGAACAAGTGCAAACTTTGCAGCTGTTGCAGGATTTATCTCCTCAACAATCCCCCTAAATTTAACATCAGGGTATGCATCTATTTTTATCTTTACCTTGTTTCCGACCTTAACACCTTTTAGTTTTGTCTCCTCAAGCAGAACAAGAATGTAAAATGTATTTTCAGGAACAACAGAATAAACAGGCATACCTGCCTTTACAACCTCACCTTCGCTGACGAACTTTTTTGCTATCTGTCCGTTATAAGGAGACTTAAGAGATGTGTACGAAATAAGGTTTATGATGTCCTCCTCTTTTTTCTGGAGGGATTGTATATTTTTTGTAATGCTTTTGATCTGGTTTTCAAGCTCTTTAACCGTTTTTTCTTCAGATTTTGCAAGTTTTATCCCTTCTTCAGCTTTTTGAAGACCGATCTCAAGCTCTTTTAGCTTTTTCAGAATGTAATCTTTTTTGTGCTTCAACACATCAAGCTCTGTTTTTACAACATCATACTTTCTACTGGGTATAAGATCTTTTTTCAGAAGATCCCTGAACCTCTCTTCATCTTTTAATGCAAGGTTTAACTGGGATTTTACCTGTTCAAGCTGTGATTTTAAGGCTTCAATTGATGCTTTGATCTGCTTTTTTGTTAGTAAAGAGTTGTTTATTTTTATGTTTATCTGTTTTTTTATTTTGATAAGTTTTTCTTTAAGGGCTTTTTCTTTGAACTTCAGGCTCTCTATCTGCTTTCTTAACTGCTGGAGCTTTAATCTATAGTCTGTGTCATCAATCTTTGCGATAATTTCTCCCTTTTTTACATAATCACCTTCCTTTTTATAAAGTTTTATTATTTTTCCTTTTACCCGATAAAATGACAGATTTGCCATAGAGTCTGACTCAACAAAAACAGCATCTGTGATAGCATATTCTATTCTGTGTTTTATCCATCTGAAGGCCACAATGCTAAATACTATTATAAGAATAACTACTACAACGATCCCTATTCTATTTTTCATCAGATACCGCCTCCAACAGCTTCCTGAAGATCAAAATAAGCTTTCAACAGCTGGTAGTAAGAGATCTCTCTTCCTTTTTTTGCTGATGTCAGCATACTTTCAGCATCAAGAACGTCAGTTGTTGAGGCAAGCTGATTTTTGAACTGCTCAACTGTAAGCCTGTAGTACTCCTCAGCTTCAGAGAGGGAATCCTGAGCAACCTTCAGATTTTCTTTTGCCGTCAAAAATCTCTCATAAGAGGCTTTTACCTGCAGTTTGATATCATTTTTTATCTGCTCAAGCTTTAGCCTTATTTTCCTGTGTTCCATTTTTTGTTTTAAAAAGCTGTAATAAGGCCTTAAACTCTGAAACTTCCATGTTATACCAACTGTCAGGGCATAATTTTCTTTCGGATCAAGGTATGGATACTCATTTGTGTAAAAATATTTAGCCTGTGCGTACATCTTAGGGTAAAACTCTGAAAGCTCTATTTTTTCCACTTTTTTTAACTGTTTTGATTTTATATCAACAGCCTTTATGAGATGTCTGTTTATCAGGGCTTTTTTGTAAAGATCAGAAAGTTCCAGGTTTTCTGGGATTTTTAAGCTTATAGGCTCTGCCTCAAAATCTGTATTCATGTTTTCATTGATCAGATTTTTCAGTCTTGCTTTTGCAATCTTGAGATCCCCTTCAGCCTTCCTGAGATCTCTTTTTATCTGGGAAAGTTTTACTTTGGTCTGGAGTATGTCTATTTTTGCCACCAAGCCCTGTTTGTAAAACTCTTTTACCCGATAAAGATGTTTTTCTACAGCCTCAAGCTGTTTTTTGTAAATATGAACAACAGAGTTTGCCATCAAAACATCTATGT
>JALTAS010000126.1 GCA_027058925.1 Persephonella sp. | reverse complement strand
TTCATACAATAGAAGACATACTGCCTCCTGAGTTTGAGGAGGTTGAAGGCCAGAAGTTAAGGGTTTTCAGAACAAAAAAATTCAAAGACTGAAAGCATCAACAAACAGCAGTTTGTAGTTCAGGACAGCAGGCTTTTTGTGGGATTTAAACAGATTAACTATTCTCCTTTTTTCTGATAGAGAGCTTGATTTTGTGTTTATTGCAACACCTGTTTTGTGAAGGTGAACAAGAAGTGAGTATCCGTCTTTAAATTCTTTTTGAAGGTTTTCAACAAAAAAATCATTTATAAAAAAACCCTTTTCCTTCAATGTCTGGAGAACTTCTGGAACGCAGATAAAATCAAACTGTATCTCTCCCAGAATCTTTTCAACAACCTCAAGACTTCCCCCAACAGGGATATTAAAAACAAACCTCCCTTCAGGATTTAATACTCTTTTCAGTTCAGATACCGTTTTATCAAAATCAGCCCAGTGAAGTGAAAAATTTGATACAGCATAATCAAATGAGTTTTCCTTAAAGGGAAGATCCTCCATATCAGCGATAACAGCTTTTTTGTTAAACCTGCTGTAAAACCTGACCATATCTTCTGATATATCAATACCTACAAGCCCTTTCCATTCTGACAGCCTGAGCAGAAAACCTGTTCCACAGCCGAGATCAATACCTTTTCCTTTCAGATCTCCTGCAAAATCTATCAGTATTCTGGCAGCCTCTTTCTGTAAAACAGCTTCCCTGTCGTAGCTTTCAGAAAATCTTGAAAATGAGAATTTTATAAGAGTTTTCAAATCTTCTCCTTTTTTTGATTTTCAGGAAAACTATTATAACAGGTTGGTTATCAATGTTTTATCTTCAAGAAAAGGGGCGTGATGGGATTGTGTCAGTATAAGCTGGGCGTTTTTTATTTTTTCATCTGCAAAAACACTTGCCTGATAGTTTATTATCCTGTCTTTTTTTCCATGGATTAAAAAAACAGGAATATCTATCTCTTCAAGCCTTTCTGTTAAGTCCAGACTTATAAACTCTCTGAGCAGTTTTATACTTCCTTCCTTTTCAGGAAGTGGAATGTTTTTATAGGGGTTGCCGACTGCTGTTTTCCTGAAGTTATAAACTGTATCTTGAAAATCTATCTTTAGAGCCATCATGAAGGCCTTAACAAAAACAGGGTTATGCCCTAATTTTTTGTCCATGAATTTTGGTGAAAAGCCTATAAGAATAAGTTTTTTTAGATTTTCTGGCTTTTTTAGTGCTGTTAGGACACTAACTGATGCCCCCAAAGACCAGCCTATCAAAACTGTTTCTTTGTTTGATGAGTTTATCATTTGGCACAGCTGACCTGAAAATTTCTCAATTATGTTGTTATCTGCGTATTCTCTATTATTTCCGTGAAATGGAAGATCTATAAAATAGCTCTCAGGTATATCCTTAAATTCTTCCCATATTTTTGAAGAAAAACTCCAGCCGTGAATGAATATTTTGTTAATCTCCAAACTCCTTAAAAACTCTTTTTAACTCATTTTGCCAGAAAATTTTTTTCTGATCATCATTTTTCAAATCTATTTTGTACAGCTTTTCTGCAAATCTGAAAAAACCTTCTGAAGGCATTCCTGTTTTTTTGCTGACTACAAGGCTTCCTATCATAGGTTTTCCATTTCTGACATAATTTTCACACAGAATGTGAAGATACTTTGATAAAACAGATCCCAGTGCACTTCCCTTTTCAGGCAGTTTTTCGGCAGATTTTTTGTTAATACATAACGCCAGCTGACTGTATGTTATCGTTTTCCTTTTTTTTGCAAGCTTTATGAGAGCTTTTTCTATCTCATATACCAACATCTTTTATCAAAACAGGTTTTTCCTCTAAAAATCTGTAGATCTCATCAATATCTGCCCCGTTTTTTACAAAGTATATCCTTCCCCCCTTTTTATTTCCTTTTTCTTTCAATGGGGTTAGCCTGTAGTAAGCCTCCTTTGTTGATATATAACCTGTCAGATAGTCAGGCTCATCTGATATACAGTACTCTACTATTATGTCTGGACAGAGCATATTTTTTGTCGTCAGTGCAAGGGCATCTGCTGTTCTTTCAGTGAAACCTTTTTTTATCAGCTTTTGAATGATCTTATCCCTTTCTAAATAATCCACATGGGTCGTTCTTACCCCTCTGAATCGGTCTCTTTCTAACCTGTTTCCCTTCTGATCAACAATTATAGCTCCTCTCATATTTTCCCCATCTGGTGAAGCTCCAGAGTGGATAAGATCAATAAGCTGTTTTATTTTTTCTTCAGATAGTCCTGTCTGTTTTTGGATTATCTGGACTGCTGTTTTATTTGCTTCTATATGGTTTTTGAAAGTAAGGTTTACAACAGGAAGAGTTTTTTCTACCAATAAAGGCTGTTCTTTAAGAATGTCTATTTTTATGTTTATACTGTCAAATTCTTTACGGGAAAGTCTGTGATAAAGCTGATTTATAACGGTATTTATCTTTTCGTAAGGAGTTATCCTTTCTGCCCCTGAAATGTGTTTCCCATCTTTTGAAGCCCTTAGTTTTACACTGAAAAGTTTCATAACTCAAGCTTATATTGAATACCCAGATTAAAGGATCTTCTGTGGATAGGTGTAAGACCGTACTTTTTTATTTCCTGTTTGTGAAGTTTTGTAGGGTATCCTTTATGTTTTTCAAATGAATGGGGAAAAACCTTCCCAAACTCAACCATTATATGATCCCTAATAACTTTTGCTATTATTGATGCTGCTGCCACAGATAGGCTCTTTTCATCCGCTTTTTTTAATGAGATGTGGGGATAAGGGTCAAACTTTACATAATCTGTTATCAGATAGTCATAATCTGTTTTTAAGTCCTCAAGGGCTCTTTTCATTGCTAATTTTGTTGCGTTGTATATGTTTATCCTGTCAATAACAGAGCTGTCAACAATTCCAATACCAACGGCTATGGCTTTTTGTTT
>JALTAS010000125.1 GCA_027058925.1 Persephonella sp. | reverse complement strand
CTCCCTATGAAAATATAGAGTGGTATTTTTCAAAAGGTCTAACCCTGTTTAGTTTTATGGAAGGTTCAAGAGGAAGATTTCTCAGAATAGAACATGAAGACGGTCAGTACTGGGTTGATCTTCCACCTGACAGATCGGTTTTAGATTTTCTGAAAGAGTTTATGGAGGATTAGATGGAAAGGCTCATAGAAAAAGCTGAAATCCTGATGGAAGCCCTCCCTTTTATTACAAAATTCAGAGGGAAAACCTTTGTTATAAAATACGGCGGAAATGCTATGGCAAAGGCAGACCTTAGAACCGCCTTTGCTCAGGATATACTTATGCTTAAATACATAGGGATAAACCCTGTTATAGTTCATGGAGGAGGACCTCAGATTGGTGAAGTTTTAAAAAGTATGGGACTTGAGTCAAGGTTTGTCGGTGGGCTTAGAGTAACAGACAAAAAAACGATGGATGTTGTTGAGATGGTTCTTGGAGGGCTTGTCAATAAAAATATTGTTATGCTTATAAACAGATATGCTGGAGGACATATCAGGGCTGTTGGATTAACAGGTAAAGATGGGGGATTAATCAAAGCAAAAAAGCTTGATGCTGAGGAATACTTCAGACAGATGGGTGATTTCAGACCGACAGAGCTTTTAGATCTTGGTCATGTTGGTGAGGTTGATTATGTTGATGTTCAGATACTTAAACATCTTGAAGAGGACAACTACATACCTGTTATTGCACCTGTTGGTTTTGATTTAGAAGGTAATGCATACAACATAAACGCTGATTTTGTAGCTGCAGCGATCGCCGGATCACTTAAGGCAGAGAAAGCTATATTCCTTACAGACATAGAGGGTCTGAAAGATGAAAAAGGCAACACTGTATCATCAATAAATGTGGAAAAAATAAATGATCTTATTAAAAAGGGGGTTATATCAGGAGGAATGATACCAAAAGTGAAAGCATGTATAAATGCTCTTGAACATGGTGTAAAAAAAACACACATACTTGACGGAAGAATTCCACACTGTGTCCTGCTTGAGATATTCACTCAGAAAGGAATTGGAACAGAAATAATAATATAATTCAGGTAAACTGTATGATCACTTATTTTGAGGATTATCAAGAGAAACTTCTTTATTCACTTACATTAGTTGGTAGTGGTTTTGCTTACCTGTACGGAGCAGTTCATCTGTACAATGGAGGTTATTTTATTGGTACCTGTGAGATAGTTTTATCAACTTTTGGTGTAATAAACATTCTCCTTTACAGGTATCACAAGAATTTTGATCTTTCAGCCGATGTTATTCTTGTTCTTATGTTTGTTGTTTTGAATCTCCTTGTTATTACAGGAGGTCTTGAGAGAACAGGAATATTCTGGATATACACTTTTCCCTTACTTACATTTTTTTTAAAAAGCATAAAAAAAGCCTTTATCTGGAATGGTGCTTTAGTTTTTTCCTTCCTTATTCTTGTTTTTATGCAGAAAGCAGGTTTTTTTAAAATATCTTACAGCTTTACAGAGATGAGACAGGCTTTATCAGCTTATATAGCTGTTTTTCTGATAGCATTTTTTTATTCGTACATCCTAAAGAACCTTAATAAGAATCTATGGAAAGCATCTATTTATGATCCATTAACAGATATTTACAACCGCAAATACATATATCAAAGCCTTGAGCTTGAAATAGAAAGGATAAAAAGAGGTTTAAGAAAAACTGTGTGTATTGTTTATATAGATCTGGATAACTTTAAAGTTGTAAATGATATAGAAGGGCATGTGACAGGCGATAAAGTTTTAAAGGAAATTGCACATATCCTGAGGAATAACTTTAGAAAGGTTGATCTTCTTGGAAGGGTTGGTGGAGACGAGTTTTTACTGATACTTGAAAACTGCAAAGAGGAAAAAATCAGAAAAAGACTTGATAGAATTAGAACAGAGATAGAGGAAAAATTCAAAAAATATGGACTTTCTTTAAGTTATGGTATTGTAAAAATTCCTGAAGAAACAGCAGATATGGAAAAAGCCCTCAAAATTGCAGACAAAAGAATGTACCGTATGAAAAAGAAAAATAAAAAACCAAAGGGTGTTAAATCAATGGAGATCATTAAATAATTTTTTCTGAGATACCTATAAGCTTTTACAACAATTTCTGAGACAAAAGAATGTAGCAGGATAAGATCTTTTATTAAGTGGTCTGACATTTTTCTGACATTAATACTGTCATAATACCGTTTAATACAGGTTTATATGGGAAAGAAAAGGAAACTGGTAAAATTGTTTATTTTTCGGAAAGTATTGATTTTATTTCATTTAAAATTTCCTGATTTCTTGGGACACTAATTTCGGGATATATAGGAAAATATAGGGATATTTCGGGATATTGATACTTCTTATTTATGCAAAAAATATATTTTTTAGGTGTCCCAAGTTTTTGGAAAACTGTCCCAGATTTTTGGAACAAATTGGCAGGGTGGGCAGGACTCGAACCTGCAATCTTTGGATTTGGAGTCCACCGCTTTACCAATTAAGCTACCACCCCATTAAATATTTTCTGCAAGAGTTCCCCAATCCAATTTTTCTATTTCTTTTGGGATTTCCTGGGCTATTTCTTTAGCATTCTTGGCTTGTGTGTTTATAACTAATTGCTTGATTATTACTGTAACAGATTTGCTTTCAGATTTATTAACGCTTTTCATGGGAGAAGGGATATCCGGTTCATTTTTTTCTTTAAAAGGATTTTTTAGATTAACTGCAAAATCTGAAAAAAGTTTAAAGATCTCTTTTTCTTTTTTCAGGAACCCAACTTTTAGTCCTTCAAGTGTGAATAAACCTATTTCTGCAAAAACTTTGGATGGTGATTGTATTCCTAAAAAACTCTTGATTCCGCCGACTATATCTTTGGCAACATTTTTTACAGCTTCAACTGGTTTAGAAACCGTAGATTTTATCCCGGCTAAAAGTCCTTCTATTATAT
>JALTAS010000124.1 GCA_027058925.1 Persephonella sp. | reverse complement strand
AAAGCCGGCCGCACCGCCGCCGAAGGCGTGGTGGTCATGGCCCAGAGTGACGATGGCAAGGCCGCCGTGCTGGTGGAAGTCAACTCCGAAACCGATTTCGTCGCCAAGGACGACAACTTCAAGGCCTTTGCCGACAAGGTGGCACAGATTGCCCTGAACAGCGGCGCAGCCACCATCGAAGACCTGCTGGCCGCCGAATACGAAGCCGGCAAGACCGTGGAAGAAGCCCGTCAGGAATATTACTACTCAAAAGAAAAGAAAAAAAAGAAATCTATACTGGATAAATTGTTCCATTTTGGAGATTGATATATATCATAGTTTGAAAAATTTTTTTGTAATTTTATATTTAAGACTAATTAATCTTAATTTGGGGGTTTTTAAAAATGTTGTTGGATGTTTCCCAGATACCAAAGGTTGCCCTTGATAGAATGAACAGAGTACATGAAGAAGAGATAAATTTGCTTAATCAGTTGTTTGAAGCTATAGATCAGGGAAAGGATATAAATGAGATTGAACGCCTTTTTAAAGCATTTGTAGAGGATGTGAAAAAACATTTTTCTTCAGAACAGGAGATGATGGAGCAGTTCAACTTTTTTGCTTACCCAATGCACAGGGGAGAGCATGATATGGTTCTGGGACAGCTAACAAACCTTGAAAAAAAATGGGAAAAGGAGAAAAACCCTGAGCTGATAAAAGCGTATATTGAGAATGAATTTCTTCCCTGGCTGATGAACCACATACAGACTATGGACACTGTTACTGCCCACTTCCTTTCACATTTTATCAGAGATTAACTGAGATAACTTTTTATGTTCTGGGCAACCCTTCTGGGTATTCCTAATTTCACAAGCTCGTCTTCAGAAGCCTGTGAAATCCTTTCAACCGTTTTGTAGGTTCTGTAAAGAATCTCTTTTCTTTTTTTTCCTATGCCTTTTATATGATCCAGAACTTCTTTTAAGCCCTCTTTTTCTCTAAGCTTTCTGTTGTAGGATATAGCAAACCTGTGTGCTTCATCCCTGATCTTTGTGAAAAGCTTTAAAAGCTCCTTATTTTCAAAAAGTTTTACCTGTCTCCCGTCGTCTGTATAAAGGATCTCTTCTTTTTTTGCTATGGAAAATATCCTCAAGTTTTTAAGACCTAAGGCATCTTTAACTATTAATCCCTGTTTTAATTGACCTTTTCCACCATCTATAAGCACAAGGGGAAGAGCGTCCATATCTTTGTATTTTTTGAACCTTCTGTAGAGAACCTCCCTTAAAGATGAATAATCATCAACACCTTTTACTGTTTTTACCCTGTATCTTCTGTACTCTTTTTTGTTCATACTTCCATCTTCCCACACAACACAGGACCCTACGGTGTGTTCTCCCTGAAGTGTTGAGATATCAAAGCCCTCTATCCTTTTCGGCATATCAAAACCAAACATCTCTTTAAAAGCTTTTTTAAGATCTGATATGTCTGCAAAGCTGTAGTTTCTGCCAATAAAATTTTTTATCTCATCCAAAATCTCAAAGCCGATCTTTACGTCTTTCCCTTTTTTCTTAGAGAGCCATCTTAACAGGTTATCAGTATCTTCTAATTTTTCATTTAGAATAACCATATCCGGGATGTAATTTCCTTTTCCATAATACTCTGTAAGAACATCCCCCACAAAACTGTCTGAAATTCCATACTCTTTAAAATCAAGAAAATTTTTGCCTACTATCCTGAAGCCTCTGACAACAATAAGCAGAACCTTTTTACCTGTAAAATAAAAGATATCAGCTTCCTCATACGGAAGACCTAAAACCTCCTGCTTCTGTATAAGATTTTCCATCGCGGTTATCTGATCTCTTAAAATGGCTGCTTTCTCAAACATCATTTTATTGGTGTAATCCTGTATTCTGTCATAAAGTTCGTATATAACCTTTTTAACATTGCCAGAGAGGAAAGATCTGGCGGACTTTACATCAAGGGAGTATTCTTTCTTTGATATCTTCCCAACACATGGAGCTGAGCACAGCCCCAGGTGGTAATCAAAACATACAATACTTCTTTTTGGTAAAGGATCGCATGTTCTGAGTTTAAAAAGCTTGTGGATCAGATTTTTCATAGCTCTTGCAGTTCTTGCAGGAAGGAAAGGGCCGAAGTACTCTCCTTTTATTTCTCCATATTTCCTGCTTATCAGGACTGTTGGATAATCTTCATCTGTTATCACAAGCATTGGATAGCCTGAACCGGACTTCAGGCGAACATTGTATTTTGGTTTGTACTGTTTTATAAGCTCATTTTCTAAAACAAACGCCTCATAATCTGATTTTGTTATTATCCATTCTATTTTTGAACTTTCCTCAAAAATCTTTCTTTCTTTTGGATCTGTCTTTAACTGCTGAAGATGTCCTTTTAACCTGTTTCTTATATTTTTTGCTTTCCCTATGTAAACATACTTTCCCTTCTCATCTCTGAACAGATAAACTCCAGGTTTTTCAGGTGCCTGGTCTATCTGTTTTTTTATAATATCCATTTTTACAAAGCACAGCAGCCTTCATCTTCTGAAAAAGAAATCAGGTTCATAATCTCATTAAATGAAGGTACTCTGTCGCTAACATACTGAACAGTTCCGTACTGGTCTATCAGGATAATAAAATCCCCATTCTCATCAAGTCCAAACTGCTGTAGGAAATTTTTTGTTGTTATCTGGACGTAATCAATAAGCTTCACATTTGCCTTTTCAAACTCATCCTCAAACTTCTCAAGATGATCATTCTCAGCTTTGTATATTACTACATGATATTTCTGTTTTAGTTCGTAAAGATTCTTTCCCTTTATTCCATCTAAAAACTCAAAGTAAGGTGCCTGGCTTCCAACTTTTGTTATCATAATACCTCCTGACTTTGCATTATCTGCCAAAGTTTATAATATATATTGGTTTTTAATTAATATCAAATGAAGGTTAAAATGGAAAACTTTTTACATTACATTGTTCCTCCTTTGTTAGGAGCTTTTATAGGGTATATAACAAACTACCTTGCTATAAAGATGCTGTTCAGACCTTTTGAGGAAAAAAGGGTATTTGGTCTTAGAATTCCATTTACTCCTGGACTGATACCAAAAAGAAGAGAAGAGATAGCCACCGCGATAGCTCATACGATAGAACAGCATCTACTTACAAAAGATAAACTACACAGGCTTTTTGAGGAAAGCGGATACAAAGAAAGGCTAAAATTGAGGATAGAGATAATACTTGATCAGATGGTTGATGAGGTGTTTAGAGACATACAGGAATCACTGAAGGAAGGCGTCTCTCTTGGCAAGATAAATATAAAAACAACGGTTATAGCTATAGCTTTTGAAAAATTTGTTGAAAAAGCAGGAGAAAAGATAAAAGAAAAACTAAAAAAACAGATGCTTGAAAAAGCATCAGACAGTATAGAGAGAAATATTGAGGAAGAACTCCCCATAATTCTATCCCAACTAAACATAAGAAAAATGGTTGTTGACACCTTTATGGAGATGGATATCCAGACACTTGAAAAAATAGTAATAGGTTTTTCTGAAAGACAGCTAAAACATATCACATACACAGGAGCTATTTTAGGTTTTCTGATCGGTCTTTTTCAGGATGTTTACATCCTTTTATTTTGATATAATTTAATAGTATAACTAATAATTCCATATTAACCTGAGGGGGGTTTATGCGTCTATCTGCAAGAATAGCCTATAACAAACAGATATTCATTGATTGCAAAAAAGAGATATTCTCTACTTATGGAGTAAACCTTTCTCTCCTTGGGTTAAAAATAAGAGATAACCTGCCTAACTGTGCTGATTCCGAGGTTATAGTAATGATGGAGCTTGAACAAGACGTTTCTCTCAGGGGAAAAATTTTAAGAAATGAAAAAAAAGAGCATGTTATCTTTTTTATGGAAGATCCGGAAGTTATATCATCAACTATAGGAAAATACTTAACCTCAAAAATATACAAAAGTGGAAAATGTCCTTTTTGCTCAAGACCTATAGAAAATAATGAAAAGTACTGCAAAAAATGTGGGGTTCTGTTTGATTACACAAAACCAGAAGTTGTGCGTTTCATACAGGATTTTAAAGTTGGTAAAGTATTTTATGACATCCTCACTGAATATCCTGACGAGTTAAAAGAAGGCTTTCAAGAGGACAAAGAGTTTATAGGTGTAAGTAAGGAAATGAAACAGGTCTTTAACCTGATAAGAAAATATGCAACAAACGATTACCCTGTTCTTATAATAGGCGAAACTGGAACAGGAAAAGAACTTACAGCAAGGGCTATACATGAAAGAAGCCAAAGAGCAGACAAACCTTTCGTTGCCGTTAATTGTGGTGCAATTCCAGATAATCTCCTTGAATCAGAGCTTTTTGGCTATGAAAAGGGAGCTTTTACAGGCGCCCATAAAAGAAAAATAGGAAAAATAGAGTATGCAAATGGAGGAACACTTTTTCTTGATGAGATTGGGGACATGCCCCTGAACATGCAGGCAAAACTTTTGAGATTTCTGGAAGATTTGTCTTTTACAAGAGTTGGCGGTAATGAGACAATTTTTGCTGATGTGAGGATAATAGCTGCAACTAATGTTGATCTTGAAAAGGCTGTTGAGGAAGGAAGATTTAGGGAAGATCTGTACTACAGATTAAATGTGCTCACAATAAAACTTCCACCTTTGAGAGAAAGACCTGAGGATATTCTCGTTTTAGCAAAATACTTTCTGAATAAATATTCCAATGAAGTAGGTAAAAAAATAAAAGGTTTTTCTAAAGATGCTGAAGAGGCACTTCTTAGCTACAAGTGGCCTGGAAATGTTAGAGAGCTCATAAATGTTATAAGAAAGGCAGTTGTTCTAACAGAAAACAAGGTATTAAGAGAAAAAGATCTTGATCTGAAAAGAAACGGTATTGGAGATATTTACTGTGTAAAAACAGATTCATTAAATCTGAAAGAAAATATAGAAAGGCTTGAAAAGGATCTTTTAAAAAAAGCATTTATACTTACAAACGGTAATATAACAAAAATGGCAAAACTCCTTGGTATAAGCAGACCAAAAGTTTATGCCCTTATTGAGAAATACAGATTTGGGGAAGTTAAAGAAGAAAATCAAAATCTATAGGGTACTCTTATTTCAAGAACATAATCGGGAGCATCTGTTGTCAGACCAAGGGACACTCCCATATTAAGTGAGCTTTTTGAAGAAAGTGCCCATCCTGTACCAATCTTAAACGTCGCAGAGTTTAATGTGGAATTGATAACCTCATGCTTTACTCCATCTGCTAAAACTTTTGTATGAAATGTATAATCCTGAGCAAATTGGAAGTTCATAGAAAAATTGTACGAAAGTGCATAAGCAAAACCAAAGTTCAAGCTCAATGTGTTACCAGGATATACCTTCTCTAAAAAAGCACATCCTGGAGAACCTGCACCTCCACATATCAATCTATTTACCGATGTGGTTATGTTATATGCATAAGACAATCCTCCAAACACAACAACAGGATCAATGCTCTTTACAAGAGATACTCCAAACTTTACAGAATCATAACCACTACCTGTTGGAAGATCTTTCTTAGGATTTGCAAGCTTAAATGGACTTTTACCTGTTTTTGTCTTGTAGGTTACGTTTGTTACTATAGCCGGTATTTTACCAGTTTCTCTTACAGGCTGAAATGATATAGAAAAGGAAATATCTCCAATACCTACTTTTTCTTTTGTTGTTTCTGTGCCTGTTTCTGCAACAGTAAGGAGTTCATGTCTATAAATAAAAGGGATAGCCATCTCAACCTGGAGGTTGTTTAATAATCCATATCTTATAGAAAAATTATCAACGAAAATATGCCTTCTTGCCCTTTCAATTCCAAATCTACCAAGTGTTAGAAAAACAGGATTTAGTATGGCAAAACTGTTTAGATATATCTGGTTTGCCGAGTAATAGGTGTAATTAAATGTGTTCTCAATCTCTATCTGTTTTTTCTTTAGTAATACATAATCTCTTTGAAACTGGTGAAGAACCTCTTCAGGTTGCTTTTCTTTTTTAATTGCCTCTTTTGCTTCTGCCGGGACATCTGCAAAAGCTACAGAGCAGGATATAAGGTATAACAGGACGAAGAAAAACAATTTTTTCATATAGCCCTCCTGAGACCTCCTATTTATGCTTATACTTTTATAAAGTTACCACAAATTAAAACTCATTTGGAGATTTAAAAATAGGCATTGAGCGGTAAAATATAGCCTCTCTTATTTTTGATGAATCAACCCATACCATCTCATCTTTTCTTATTTTAAGTTTATCTCCTATATCTTCTTTTGGTTCTACAACCAGTGCAATATTCTTGTACCACATTTTTTCAAATTCTTCAATTGGAAGTATCATGCTTCCAAGAGCTGGATCTGCCAGAAAAACCCTGCCTCTATAAACACCTTTAAATATGACAAAATGTTTGTAATTTCCTATTACAATCGTTACAATTGCAGGTTTTTTAAAAGAAACAAGACCTTTTAAGTCAGTTTTATAACCTACAGCTTTATAACCTATATAACCGAAATACCTTTTTATATCAAGTAAGGAAAAACCTTTCCTCTGTATTATCTTTTTAACATTCCCAACCTTAAATAACCCGTTTACTACTTTTTCCTCAGATATTGGGTAATTTAAGAAGTAGTTAAGAAGTGTTGCTACAGATGCTGAACCACAGCTAAAATCAAGTTTTTGCTTGACTATATTTTTAAATTTATAAGCGTAAAACGGTTTTATTTTTGGTCTTACTACAACACTCACACCATTTATCGTCCCTATTTTCACGTTTATCCTTGTTTCTTTTTCTTTTGGGAAAACATCAAAAGAAAAAAGAAGGAGGAGAGCGAGACCAAAAATAAAAAACTTAAAAAAAGCCGGAGCTTTCATAATATTCTCCCATTATCTATAATTGATAGCCTTCAGTATATTGCTGATGTTTATGTTTCCGTAATTATCACCAAATATAACGACAAGATTAACTGGGACGTTAACAGCTGAGTTAACTGTATTTATAGGCAAAAATGCTCCCTGTTGCGAGTTTCCGTTCAGGAATATTGAGTTATTCAAGTCTATAGGTGAGGAAGAGATATTAGCACTTATGTTTATGTTGTTGTTAAAATCGCCAGCTACATTAAATGTATTACCTGAGAAGTTACCTATTATCTGCCAGTTTGTAAAGAAACCCTGAGCATAAACATCATCTAATTCTTCATCTGAAACTTTCTGTAACTTTATTCCCTCAACACCAAAACTGCTTGTCATAATAAGAGCGGCAGACATTAGTATAGATAAAACTTTCAATCTCATGATTATCTCCTCCTTACCACATCACCACAGATCTGGTAAATTATCCTATCTTTGTCTAAGAACTTCAGGTGGGTTTTTATGTTTATAAACCCATCATTTTCCTTTGAGAACTGTTTACGGGCACGTAAAAGTGTTGTCATCAGGGCTTTGTTTATCAGATTTGAGATATTCTTTTCGTTTTTTGGGTACTTGAAAATATATACATAACAGGAATTGTCAATAACTTTGTAGGTTTTAAATCCTCCATCCCCAAATGATATTGTAAAGTCTTTCCCTTTACCAAGTGCTGCTGCTGCTATCCCTATCACAAGTAATGTGGTGAAAACTCTTTTCATTTTTTCTCTCCTTATTCAGTTTTGGGGGCAAAAGCCCCCCTATGCATTAGAAGTTAACTGCAGATTGAACTGCTGTTTGTGTGATTGTCGTTCCAGAAGCTCCTGTTACATTAGCTATGTTAAATCCTACGTTTACTCCACTGTTAGCTGCATTGAGAATTGCCATTCCGTTAGCCCCAACCTGTGCATTGTTGAGCTGTACAGAACCGTTGTTGTTGTCCTGACCGAATATAACAACTACGTTATCAACAGTCTGGCTTGAGTCCATTGCTCCAAGATCGTTTTCAGCAGTTTGTACGTTTGACTGGCTGAGAACTGTTCCAAATGGATCACTTCCTGTTATGTAAGCTATGTTCATTGCGCTGTTAGCAGCAGCAAGAGCAGTGTTCATTGTCATCATTGAGGATACATTCGACTGTGATCCGTTCAGCTGGATAGATCCATTGTTGTTATCCTGTGCAACGGCAATGTCGTTTGTTATTTCCTGTGTATCAAAGTAGAACTCGTTGTATGCTTCCTGGACGTTTGACTGATTGAGGTAGCTGAAACCAATAGGGTTGAATACGTCAGCTATGTTCTGTCCTGAGTTTGTTGCAGATGCAGCAGAGTTTTGGATGAGCATTCCTGTGCTGTTGTCCTGAGCACCGTTAAGCTGTACAGATGCGTTGTTGTTGTCCTGTGCAATGCTGACACCTGCAAGGAATGCACCTATGTTTGTTATATCCTGATCTCCTTCTGAGTAGCTGTATGCGTACTGGTTATTAACCTGCTCAGCAAGATCTAATCCTTCAATATCAGCAAGACCCATCACGTTCTGTGCTATGTTGCTTCCGGAAGAAGCTATATTAGCAAGAACCATTGAGTTGTTATTGTCCTGTCCTCCGTTAACCTGTACAGATGCATTATTGTTGTCCTGGAATACATCAACTTCAAGATCCCAGCTTTCGTTGTTTATTGTCTGGTAAGATCCAGAATAATAGTTATAAGCTTCCTGTGTATTATACTGACCAAGGAGTGCTATCTGTGCCAGTGATGCAAAGTATCCTACATTTTGTCCTAAGTTTCCAGCTGATCCAGCTATGTTTGCTGTTATCATTGTGTTGTTGTTTTCCTGTGTATTGTCAACCTGTACAGATCCGTTGTTGTTGTCCTGCACTATTGGTGCAGATACTAAAAGGCTAAGGTTATTAACCTCCTGTGTTGCAAGGGAATCGTTATAAGCGTACTGCTCATTAGACTGGTATCCAAGTTGTAGCCCAGCTAATGTAAATCCTTCTAAGACGTTTTGTCCTGTGTTTGTTGCAGAGTCTGCAACGCTCTGCATTGTCATTGCATTGACCCTGTTCTGTCCTGAGGATATCTGTACAGAAGAGTTATTGTTGTCCTGTGCTATTGTTATATCGATAATTCCAGCATTTAAAACTCCCTGATCTGTCCATGTCATATTGTCAGCTTCCTGGTAGTTTGCTTGTCCGATTTCATTTCCTGCGAAAAGATTTCCTGCAGCAGCTACGTTTTGTCCAATGTTAGATGCTGCATGGGCTGTATTTGACAGAGCCATTGCATCCACATCTTCCTGGGCTGTTGTTCCGTTGTTTATCTGGACTGAAGCGTTGTTGTTGTCCTGGAACTCTGTTACTTCGAATCCTCCTGTATTTGAAACATCCTGGAATGACCAGTTTGACCATCCACTGCCGTTATAAGCGTACTGCTCGTTTGATTGCAGGAGAACATTAAATCCTATGAACTGGAATGATTGCCCAGCATTCTGACCTATGTTTGATGCAGATCCAGCTGTGTTTGCTATGACCATTCCTGATGTGCTGTTCTGTGCATTGTCATTAAGCTGGACTGAGTTTACGTTGTTTCTCTGGAGATTTGAATTTCCTGTTACAACACTCTGGTCAACATCCCATCTTGTGTAGTTTTCTGCATACTGTGTATTTGAAGACTCAACAATATTAACAGAAACAAATCCAGATGCGCTTGTTATGTTCTGCCCTGTGTTTGATCCAGAGTTTGCTGTGTTTTCCATAACCATTGATGTTGTTCCAGCCTGCGCATTAGCGTTCAGCTGTACAGATGCATTGTTGTTGTCCTGGAGATCTGCATCGTTGTTTAAAACAACCTGTGAAATCATTTCAAAATCCGTAGTTCCATTTATTGCTGTTTGGTAATTAGACTGGCTCATTATGTTGAGACCATCCATATTCTGTGCGTCTATTATGTTCTGTGCAATGTTCTGTGCTGAATCTGCTGTGTTTTTGATTACCATGCCCGATGAAGCCGTCTGTGCATTATCGTTGACCTGTACAGATGCGTTGTTGTTGTTCTGTAATGCTGTATCACCATCGTTAATTATAAGCTGATCAGCATCCTTAACATTTTCTGCATACTGTGCGTTTGACTGGGTAAGTGTTGAATCAATAAGACCATCAACACCTATTATGTTCTGTGCAACGTTCTGTGCTGAGGATGCTGTATTATCAAGAACCATTGTGTTCGATCCAGACTGTGCATTGTCGTTAAGCTGAACTGAGTTATTGTTGTTGTCCTGGAGTGTTGAAACACTACCGTTGTAAATTTCCTGATAATCACTTCCCTCGTTGAGTGCAACCTGGTTGTTTGTCTGTGTCAGACCAATGCTTGATGAGTTTGTGATGTTCGCTATGTTCTGTGCAATGTTTTTAGCAGATCCTGAAACATTAGAAACTATACCTGCCGTAATACCTGTCTGTGCATCATCATTGATCTGTACAGATGCGTTGTTGTTGTTCTGGTCATCAACAGATGAGTAGTTGTAAACATACTGCTCTGCGATTTCGTGGTTTTCAGCATACTGGTCGTTGAGTTGTGACATTGTCATAGATGAGCTGCTATCAAGATTTATCAGGTTTGAGTGTACGTTTTCAGCTGTGTTTGTGTTGTTCACAACCTGCATACCAGCTGCACCCTGCTGTGAGATCCCATTAAGCTGAACAGAATCATTGTTGTTCTGCTGGGCTGAGATGTCAGTTGGGTTTGTTATTACCTGTATACCCTGAGCACTGACATCCCCAAGTTCTTCTTCTGATAAAACCTGCGGAGCAGCCACTGCCGATGAAACAGACACAGCCAGTATAGCTGCTGCTAAAAGTTTTTTCTTGTGCCTCATAACGAGTACCTCCTACTTACTGTTTTTTATTTTAGGGACGAGTATTTTTTTCTCATCCCAAAGGATTATCTTTGAGTTTGTATTCAGGTTGATATTTAAATTAACCGCATTATTTAAATATCCCCCGCTAATTTCATCTAACTTCTCATCTTTAACTTCAAGGAGAGATATATCATTTGAAGCAATCAAAACAACGGTAAAAAGCTTTACTAATTTTTTTCTTAACATCACTTTTTTCTCCTTTCGCCCTATATAAATAGCAAGGAGTGTGCCAATTTGGAAGTTATTCAAAATCAGAAACTTTTATCAATTTGGGGATTATAGGTTCTGTAAAGGATATTTACAGATGTATCTAAAAAGAGAAGAAATATCAAGATTTATCAATTACTTAATTTTTATGAAAAAATGTTTTACAGTTCAGAAGATCTGTAAAAGTTCTTTACAGATTTTTTCTCAGTTTTGGATCAAGGGCATCTCTCAGGGCATCACCAAGAAGGTTAAATGCAAGTATTGTTATAAAAATAGCTATTCCAGGGGATAAAATCCATGGATACTGGGATATTGCAGATATGCTCCTTGCAGAAGCAAGCATATTTCCCCAGCTTGAGTAAGGTTCCTGTATTCC
>JALTAS010000123.1 GCA_027058925.1 Persephonella sp. | reverse complement strand
AGAAAAGGAAAAAAGTATAATAACATCGCTTCCAAAGATATGTATAACGGATGTTCCGTCTGTTGTTGACAAAATTTATAAAAACTTTTCAAACATACTTCTAAAAAGACCTTACCAGATAGCAATAGAAGCAAGAATAGTCCAGATACAGTCATCATACAAAAAAGATCTGGGAATACAGTGGGGAGGTAAAATAACTAAAGGTAATTTCCAGCTTTCAGGAGCTGGCTTAACAACAAGTTATCTTTCCGGTTCATCATATGTTTTTGATTTTCCTGGAACAAGTGTAACTACAGGAAGCGGTGCTGCTGTTGGATTACTATACGGAACAGCAAACAACTTTATAGACTTAAGATTATCGGCTTTAGAGCAGATAGGAAAATCAAAAATCTTGTCAAGACCAAAGGTTATCACCATAGATGGTGAAGGAGCGGAGATATCTCAGGGTTTTGAGATACCGTACACAACTTTTGGTGCAGCTGGAGGAGCAGCTATTGCAAATGTTAGGTTCAAACAGGCTCTTTTAAAGCTGAATGTCATACCAAGAACAACCCCTGATGGGAACATAATTATGACAATAGATCTCACTCAGGATGTACCTGACTTTGCAAAATCTGTTGCAGGACAGCCTCCTATCCAGACAAAAAGCGTTACAAGTAAGGTTGTTGCAAAGGATGGTCAGACAATCGTTATAGGTGGAATTCTTGAAAAGACTGAGGAAGTTGGTGAAAAAGGTGTTCCAGGTCTTATGCACATCCCCATACTTGGATGGCTTTTCAAAACAAAAAGCAAAAACTTTGAAAACAGAGAACTGCTTATATTTATAACTCCAAAAATAATATATGAGTAAAATATGTACGATCTGATAATAATAGGATCAGGGCCGGGCGGATATGAAGCCATAATGACGGCCCTGAGACTAAAGCTGAATATAGCTGTTATTGAAAAAGATAAGTTAGGAGGAAACTGTCTTAACAGGGCATGCATTCCGACTAAATACTACAGAGCTGGATCACATTTTATAGAGAAAGTTAAAAAAGCAGAAAAGTACGGTCTAAATCTGGAGATAAGAAGTATTTCATTTAAAGAGGCAAAACTTCACAAAGATCAGGCTATAGGTTTTTTGAGAAAGTCCCTTTCCCAGCTTTTAAAAGCAAAAAAAACCCCTGTTTACAGAGGGATTGGAAAAATAATAGGTAAAAACAGGATTGAGATAACAAAAGAAGACGGATCAAAGGAGATAATAGAAGGAAAATATATCCTGATAGCTACAGGTTCTGTCCCGACCTCAGTAGGCGGTATAAATCCAGATGGGGAATATATAATAACCACTGAAGACTTTATGGAAAAGCTGGAAGAAATTCCTGAAACTCTGTGTGTTATAGGAGGTGGCGTCGCAGGCTGTGAAATCGGATATATTGCTTCATCATACGGCTCAAAAGTGACCATAGTTGAGATAAAAGATAGACTCATTCCAATTTCAAGTATTTCTTTGGAGGTATCAAGAAACCTTCAGAGGATTATGAAGAAAAAAGGGGTGGATCTGAGGTTAAACAGATATGTGAAAAAATACTCTATTCAGGATGGGAAAGTTAGACTTGTTCTGTCCGACGAAACAGAAATAACAGTGGATAAAGTTTTGCTTTCTGTTGGAAGAAGACCAAATACCTCAAACATTGATGAGATAGGAATTGAAAAAGATGAGAGAGGTTTTATAAAGGTTAATGATTATCTCCAGACAAACTTTGAGAATATCTATGCCTGTGGAGATGTTGTTAACTCTCCTATGCTTGCACATATAGCATCATATGAAGCAAGAACAGCGATAAAAAATATGTTTATGGATAAGAAAGAAAAAAGAGACTATTCTGTAGTACCCTGGGCAATCTTTACAGCTTTTGAGATCGCACATGTTGGTCTGACTGAAGATGAAGCAAAAGAAAAGAAAATACAGATTATTTCAGGTTACTATCCATATACTTATAATGAAAAGGCTGTTGATGAGCTTGAGTCTGAAGGCTTCGTAAGACTTGTTTTTGATAAAGACTCAAAAAAAATATTAGGAGCTACAGTTGTAGGGATAGAGGCTTCAGAAATAATACATCTTATGGCTTATGCTCTAAAAAATGGAATGACGGCAGAAGAAATACATAACTTCATATATTTTCATCCATCTTTGAGTGAAATTTTCCTGTTTGCAACTTATGATGTTGTTTTGGGTAGACTGTTCTGATTACTCTATGTTTATAACAGGAATAAGTCTCTCATTCATAATTTCTACAAGCTTCATAAAAAGAGTCTGTTTGTCTGTCCCGTCCTCAGGGTAGCTTGCTACACCCTCTATTATATTTGTTTCGCCCAATACATTTTTCAATCTGTTTATAACTTTCTGAGCACTCTCTTTTTCAGTTTCAGGAAAAAATAGAAAAACGAAATCCTCTTCAACAGGGGAGATCACGTCAACCGACCTTATATTGTCCTTTATAATAAACGCCACATCTATCTCTTCCAGACTTTTTTTATTTTTTTTAATTTTTGATGCCAGCTCAGGAGCATATAAAAAAGCTATTGAAAAAGAGGAATTCTTTCCATATCTCTGTATCCTTCTTATTTCTAACTCAATAAGTGCCTTAAAGACCTCAAAATCATAAATATGTTCTTCAAGAGACATCTTTCAATTCCTCCAGAATTTTTTTATCTAACTGTTCCCATAAAAAATCTTCATCAATTCTCCCAAAATGACCGTAGTTTGAGGTTTTTCTGTATATCGGTCTTCTCAGATCTAATTTTTCTATTATTCCTGTGGGAGATAAATCAAATAAATCCTTAACCTTTTTATTTAATTTCTGTGAATCTATGTCTGTGTCAACCTTAATGTTAAATGAAGTTGGATATTCACCCCCTATAACATATACCATCTCAACATTACACTCATTGGCTATGCCTGAAGCAACTATATGTTTTGCTATGTATCTTGCCATGTATGAAGCTGATCTATCTATCTTTGTTGGATCTTTTCCTGAAAAGGCACTTCCTCCAGATGCTGCAGCTGTTCCGTAAGCATCTGCTATTGTTTTTCTTCCTGTTAGACCTGTATCTGCCATGGGACCACCAATGATAAACCTTCCTATAGGATTTATAACAACTGTTGTTTTCTCGTCTATAAACTGTTCAGGAATGACTCTTTTTAAAACCATTTCTTCAACAGCATTTTTAATATCAAGCTCAGAAACATAAGGCTCATGCTGAACCAGAACGGTAATAGAATCTATCCTCACTGGTTTTCCATCTTCGTATTGAACAACAACAACAGCTTTTCCATCTGGTCTGAAAAAAGGGATTATATCATCCTTCCTCAGCTCATCTATAGTCTGTGTTATTTTGTTGGCTATATTACAGGGTAATGGCATCAGATTTTCAGTCTCATTTGTTGCGTATCCAACAACTATGCATGTATCTCCTGCACCTTCAGAGGGGACGCCGAGAGCTATTTCAGGGCTTTGGTCACTTATCGTTGTTATAACTCCGGCTGTATAGCCATCAAAACCGTATTCAGGCTTTGTGTATCCTATCTCTATTAAAGTTCCCCTTGCTATATTAGGTATATCCACATAAGCATCTGTTGAAAGTTCTCCAGAAACATGGACAAGTCCTGTTGTTATCAGAACTTCAATAGATGCCCTTGTGTAAGGGTCTTTTATTATCAGCTCATCCAATATAGCATCTGCTATTATGTCTGCCGTTTTGTCAGGATGTCCCTGACACACAGATTCAGCACTTTTGATAATCTTCATATTTTACCTCAAAAACATTCATCTTCTAAAACAGCCCCTTTGTTTGCGGAGGTTACATGTTTTGAGTATCTCCTGAGCCATCTGCTTTTTATTTCCTTTTGTTTAGGTTTAAAATGCTTCATTCTTTTTTCAAATTCTTCTTCAGATATAAGAAGCTCAATCTTTCTGTTTGGTATGTCTATAAGTATCTGATCACCGTCTTTTATTATCCCTATAGGTCCTCCTGCTGCAGCTTCAGGTGATATATGTCCGATACATGCTCCCCTTGTTGCACCTGAAAACCTCCCATCAGTTATAAGAGACACCTTATCCCCAAGACCCATTCCCATTATTGCAGATGTTGGAGAAAGCATCTCCCTCATACCTGGACCTCCTTTAGGACCTTCGTATCTTATCACAACAACATTTCCTTCTTTTACCTTTCCTCCGAATATTCCGGATATCGCTTCTTCTTCGCTGTCAAAACATACAGCTGTTCCTTTGAAAACCTGCATTGATGGATCAACAGCAGCAGCCTTAACTACACTCCCATATGGGGCTATATTCCCAAAAAGTATGGCAAGTCCTCCTGTTTCGCTGTATGGATCTGTTATAGGCCTTATCACATTGGGATCTTTTATATCAGCATCCTCTATAACCTCACCTAATGTTTTCATGCTAACTGTAGGTCTGTCAAGATGTAAAAGATTCTTTTTAGAAAGTTCCTTCAGTATTGCAGATATTCCTCCTGCCCTGTCAAGATCTTCCATGTGGTAATGGCTTGCAGGTGCAAGTTTGCACAGTGTTGGTGTTCTTCTTGATATCTGGTCTATTTTTTCAACGGGGAAGTCTATTCCGGCTTCATTTGCTATAGCTAACAGATGAAGAACAGTATTGGAGGATCCTCCCATAGCTATATCAAGTGTGAAAGCATTTTCTATTGTCTGCTGATTTACTATATCCCTGAACTTGAGATCCTTCTTAACAAGCTTTATGATCTGTTTTCCTGCCTGTCTTGCAAGCTCCTGTCTTCTTGGGTCAGTTGCTAATATTGATCCATTTCCCGGTAGAGCTATACCTAATACTTCTGAAAGGCAGTTCATTGAGTTTGCTGTAAACATTCCGGAGCAGGAACCACAGGAGGGACAAGCATTTTCCTCAATAACTTTAAGCTCACTCTCTTCCATTCTTCCCTGTGCAACAGCTCCAACAGCTTCAAAAGCTGTAGCAAGGTCTATAGCTCTTCCATCAGGAAGGTGACCTGCAGCCATTGGACCACCGCTAACAAAAATAACTGGAATATTCAACCTTGCAGCAGCCATTATCATACCGGGAACTATTTTGTCGCAGTTTGGGATGCACACAAGACCATCAAGCTTATGGGCCTCAACAACTGTTTCTATAGAATCAGCTATTAACTCCCTGCTCGGCAGTGAGTAATGCATGCCTGAATGCCCCATAGCTATTCCATCATCAACACCTATCACATTAAACTCAAATGGAACACCTCCTGCTTCTCTGACGGCATCTTTAACCACCTGTGCAAACTCTCTCAGATGGACATGACCAGGAATTATGTCAATGTAAGAGTTAGCAATTCCGATAAAAGGTTTGTTAAAATCCTCATCTGTAAGTCCGCAGGCTCTGAGAAGGCTTCTGTGTGGAGCTCTTTCAAAACCTTTTTTAACTATATCACTTCTCATTTACTACCTCTTATCTGTTCTTTTCTAAAAATTCTTTAATCCTTTGTTCCATCATATCTTTAAGGTATAGTTTTCTTCTTTTCATCCTTTCTTCTTCTGCTTCAAGTTCAGGATCGGGTGGATAATGCTTTTCAAGCTTTTGTATCTTCCACTTCAGTTCTTGTCTCTCATCATGCCATTTTTTAAACTCTTCATCTGTTTCAAGTAGAATTTTGATAGCTTCTTCTCTTGTCATCTTTATCCTCCTGATTTAAGTTATGTTCCTTGCTCCCAGCTTGATAGATACTCAATTTGCTCTGGTGTTAATTTGTCAATCTGTATCTTCATAGCATTTAGTTTAAGTTTTGCAACCTCAAAGTCAAGTTCATCAGGGACTTTATAGACTTTAGGCTGAAGTTTTTGGTGGTTTTTAACAAGGTATTCTGCAGAAAGGGACTGGTTTGCAAAAGACATATCCATAACAGCAGCTGGATGACCTTCTGCAGCTGCAAGATTAACAAGCCTTCCCTCTGCTAGGACATATATAGATCTCCCGTCAGGCATTCTGTACTCCCTTACATTTTCCCTTATGTCTCTTTGTGTCACTGCCATTTCCCTGAGTGCTTTCAGATTTATCTCAACATCAAAATGTCCTGAGTTTGCCACAATACAGCCATCTTTCATAACCTCAAAATGGTGTCTGTCAACCACATTTATATTCCCTGTTACAGTAACAATAAAATCGGCTATCTTTGCAGCCTCTATCATAGGCATAACCCTGTATCCGTCCATCCTCGCCTCAAGTGCTTTAAGAGGATCTACCTCTGTAACAATAACCTCGGCTCCCATGCCTTCAGCTCTCATCGCAAGTCCCCTTCCACACCAGCCGTATCCTGCAATAACGAAAACGGATCCAGCAAGCAATCTGTTTGTTGCCCTGAGTATCCCATCAATCGTTGACTGCCCTGTCCCATACCTGTTGTCAAAAAGATGTTTTGTATAGGCATCGTTAACAGCTATAACAGGAAATTTAAGCACCCCTTCCTTTTCCATAGCCTTAAATCTTATGACTCCTGTTGTTGTTTCTTCCGTTCCACCGTATATGTTAGGTATTAGCTCCTGCCTTTCTTTATGGAGTGTGGATATAAGATCACCTCCGTCGTCCATTGTTATGTTTGGTTTCCTGTCTAAAACCTCTTTTATATGCTGGTAGTATGTGTCTGTATCCTCTCCGTGTATAGCAAACGTCGGTATATCAAAATGTTTTACCAGTGCAGCTGCAACATCATCTTGTGTTGAAAGGGGATTTGAGGCTGTCAGGTAAACATCAGCTCCTCCAGCCTTCAGTGTTATCATAAGATTTGCAGTTTCTGTTGTTACATGAAGGCAGGCGGAAATTGTAACCCCTTTAAGGGGTTTTTCTCTTTCAAACCTTTCCCTTATCTGTCTTAAAACAGGCATATCTTTTTCTGCCCATTCAATCCTGAGAAGTCCCTTGTCTGCAAGAGAAATATCCTTTACATGATATTCCATACGACATCTCCTAGAGGTTTTTTAGTTATTATACTATCTATTTTAAGTTTATACCGTTCTTCACATCAGTTTCCTTTTCTGATAATCTAATAAAATCGGTATCTATAAATAAAAATGGAGAAAGATATGGGTGAGTTTGAACCTGTTATAGGGCTTGAAGTTCACGTTCAGATGGCAACACAAACTAAATGTTTTTGCTCATGTAAAATAGAGTATGGGGTAGAGCCGAATACAAATGTTTGTCCTGTATGTCTTGCACTTCCAGGAAGTCTTCCTGTTTTGAATAAAAAAGCTCTTGAGTATGCAATCAAAGCTTCCCTTGCACTTAACTGTAAGGTTCATCAGCTTTCTGTTTTTGCAAGGAAAAATTATTTTTATCCTGATCTTCCTAAGGGGTATCAGATATCCCAGTATGATAAGCCCCTCGCAACAGACGGTTATATTGACATAAAGGTGGACGGAAAAGTGGAAAGGATCAGGATACACAGGCTTCATATGGAAGAAGATGCAGGAAAAACTATCCATGAAGGTGGATACTCTTATGTTGATCTTAACAGGGCTGGAACTCCATTAATGGAGATAGTTTCAGAGCCTGACATCAGATCTGCGGTTGGAGCAAAGCTTTACCTTGAAAAGCTGAGAAACATAATGAGATACATTGGTGTATCTGATGCTGATATGGAGAAGGGACAGCTTAGATGCGATGTTAACATATCCCTCAGGCCTAAAGGGGAGGAAAAGTTTGGAACAAAGGTTGAGATAAAAAATATAAACTCATTCAGGTTTGTTCAGAAAGCTATAGAGTATGAGATAGAAAGGCAGGCAAGGATTTTGAAAAAAGGTGGAGAGATAATTCAGGAAACAAGACTGTTTGACGAGAAAACAGGAAAAACATTCACAATGAGAACGAAAGAGGAAGCCCACGACTACAGATACTTCCCTGATCCTGATCTTATCCCTATGAGAATAACTGCAGACTACATACAGAAAATTAAAAACTCTCTTCCTGAGCTTCCAGACGAAAAGGAAAAGAGGTATGTTGAGCAGTTTAAACTGACAGAGTACGATGCAGAGGTCCTTGTTGCTGATAAAGAAAGGGCAGACTACTTTGAAAAGGCTGTCAGCATTTATCCTGAAAACCCAAAATCTATAGCTAACTGGATAATAAATGAGCTTTTAGGAAAACTTAACGAGGAAGGGATAGATATTACAGAAAGTCCTGTAAAGCCTGAGCATATTGCCCAGATAGTTCAGCTAATAGACAGCGGAGCAATATCATCAAAGATAGCAAAACAGGTTTTTGATCAGGTATTCAAAACAGGAAAAGAACCTAAACAGATCGTTGAGGAAGAAGGTCTTAAACAGGTATCAGATGAAGGTGAGATAAGAAGGATAGTTGAGGAAATTCTGTCTAACCACCCTGAAGAGGTCAAAAGATACAGGGAAGGGAACACAAAGCTTATGGGATTTTTTGTTGGTCAGGTTATGAAAGCAACCAGAGGAAAAGCAAACCCAAAGCTTGTAAACAAGGTTCTTTCTGAGCTTCTTGGTTGATAAAATAGGCCTGTCATTTATTCTTCATATGCATACTTTCCTATCTCAACCTTAAAGAACAGCTTTCTGTTTTCAAGCTCCTCAAACAGCTTTTCAAGCTCTTTCTGGTAATCTGCCTCCCCTTTCTCAACCCTGTCCATAATCTCTTCAAGCTCTTTTGTGTAGTTTGCATTAACAAATCTGTATATATCTTCCCTTTTTTTGATAAGCGAGATGACGGTTCTTCCAAGCTTTGTAGGGAACAGATACCCTCTTTTTTCAATTATGTAATGCCTGTCTAAAAGTTTCTGAACTGTTACAGCATAGGTGGAAGGTCTTCCGATACCTTTTTCTTTCATCTCCTGCACAATAGTGGCAAATGTGTAATAAGGAACTTTTGGCTTCAGATGATAAGATTTTTTGTCTTTCACATCAACCTTCCCTTCAGGTATTGAGTAGATCCTAACAGGAAGTATCAGATC
Source organism: Persephonella sp. (assembly GCA_027058925.1). Taxonomy (GTDB): domain Bacteria; phylum Aquificota; class Aquificia; order Aquificales; family Hydrogenothermaceae; genus Persephonella_A. The sequence continues at coordinate 2,511 of JALTAS010000123.1, read as the reverse complement.
ATAACCATGCTGGACTATTCTTATTGTAACATCTTCCTGAAGCTGCAGATCAAATGCTTTAAGCTGGTATGTTGTCTTTTCAACAACAGTTTCTCTCATCTGTGATGCCATAAACCTTCTAAATATCAGATCATACAGCTTAATATGTCTGTTTGTTATTCCCTGTAGGTTCATTGTGTATATCATTGATCTGAGGTCATCTGCGTCCATAGGTCTTGTAGGTCTTATACATTCATGAGCTCCACCTGCAGTTGAAAAAGTTCTCGGTCTGAAATACTCCTCACCAAAATTTTCTGTAATGTACTCTTTTGCAACATAAACACCTGCTTCTGAAACCCTTATGCTGTCTGTTCTGTGGTATGTTATCAGTCCTGCCTCAAACAGATCCTGTGCTAACTGCATCGTCTCCTGAGGAGAAAATCTAAGCTCCCTTGCCGCCTCAGATAGCATAAGATCTGTTGTGAACGGTTTTACGAAAAGATCCTCTTCTTTCTTTTCTATCTCCTTTATAAGAACAAACTCAAGATTGTCGTAAAACCATTTTGCCTTTTTCCTGTCTTCAAACTGAAACTCAAATGGATATCCGTTTATACTTACCCTGATTATCGCTATCTTCTGCTTAGCCTGATCTGTTCTATCAATGATCCATTCTAAAACTGGGGTTTGAACCCTTCCTGCAGAAAGCCAGTGTCTGTGGAGTTTCTGCTGTATGTACTGGGATATGGTAAATCCTATCCATCTGTCTGCTATTCTTCTTACAAGCTGTGCCTTTACCAGATTTACATCAAAATCCCTGAAGTTTTGCAGAGCTTCTAAAAATGCCCTTTTTGTTACCTCATGGAACTCTGCCCTTTTTATGTTGTAGTTGTAAGGAAGGGAGTTAAGATAAAGATCATAGCTTATTTTTTCCCCTTCAGTATCAGGGTCTGTTGCTATAAATATCTCATTAACCTCAAGATCAAGCTCTCTTATGCTGTTTATTATCTGGTCTTTAGACTGGTCTATCGGTTCAAATATAGGAACAAGGTCGCCATTTTTCTTAACTCCAAAATAGTATTCCTCTTTGTTCAGATCGTAAACATGCCCTTTACTTGCAACAATTGTTAAAAATCTTTCCCCGATGGCTATCTCGTAAGCATCAAGATTTTTGAGTTTTCTTCTAAGGGGTTTTCCAAAAAAGTTTGCTATTGTTCTTGCTTTATTTGGAGATTCAACAATAACAACTGTTGTTAAAAATGACTGTCTTTCTTCCTTTATAAACTCACCTGACAGAACCTTTTTAACCTTTTTTCTGTCCTGATCTATTTTTTTCAGAATATCCTCAAGGTTTACCTGATCAACAGGCTTAAACTGTATGTCTTCACTGAACCATCTGACCTTTTTCTGTAGAGAGTAAAATGCTTTTTCATCATCAACAAGAAGGTATGCAAGTCCCTTTGTTAAACCCCCTGCATAAAGCCTTGATGTTCTTCCTGATGCCTGAATGTATCCTGTAACGTCTGCTGTTGTCAAAATAAATGTATCTTCTTCTTTTCTCAATGTTATCTCAGGAGATTGCTGGACAGCTGAAAAAATTTCAGGTTTTTCTATAAGGCTTTTCACATAAAGCTGTATCTTTCTCATCTTTTCAAGTTTTTCAGATTCAAGCTTTTCTGCAGGAATAAATGCGTATATCTTCAGGTAGTTTATGTAGTCATAAAGCTGTTTTATCTGGACAGGATCAAGGAGTTTTTTTCTTGCAAGAAATGGTGTGAGAGAAAGCATAAAGTAATATAGATGTATAAACTCTTCTTCAAATCTTATATTAAACTGAAGTTTTGGAACACCAACAAAAACGGCATATCTGATAACATCAGGAAGGTCTATACCCCTTGCAAGAGGATTTCTGTAGCTTGCAAAACCTACAGCAATCTGAATTTTTCCTTCCCTGTAATCATCAAGCCTGTCCATAAGCTCTTCATAAGAGACAGCTGTAATACCGTTTTTGTTCAGAAATTCCACATATTTTTCAAGAGTTTCTCTGGTTTCAGATGAGGACAGAAAAGCCAGTCCCCCTTTTCCTAATTTTTTGATAGTCTCAACGCTCTTTTCCCACACCTTTTCAGGTTTTTCGTATATATCCTCAATATTTCTCAGCGTTAAAGATGGTCTTCCAACCTCAAATCCTAAAAGCTCCCTGAACAGGTTTACCCTTTTTGACCGTGGATTTGATGTTGCAGATGAAACTATCAGAACCCCTTTTCTTTTCTCTGCTATTTTCTGGACTTTTGACTGCCAGTGCTGTAGAAGTTCAAAATCTTCCTCTGTAGGCTGTCCTTTTTTAAATAAATTCTGCTTAAATGTTATAAACTTCAGTGTGTATTCTATATCTTCCTGAGAAAAACCTAAAAGCATAAGTACCTTGTCTATATTTTTTGCTGTTTTCAGAATGCTGTCAACATCATCAACAAAGACAAGACCGTACTCTCCCTTTGGTATTATGTCTATGTTTTTATATAGAAACATGGTTGT
>JALTAS010000122.1 GCA_027058925.1 Persephonella sp. | reverse complement strand
GTGTTTTTGGTACAGCTTGCTCCCCTTTGCCAACTCCCCTGCAAAGGCACCAAAAACAATCAGGAGGGTTAGCGGCAGCAGGATTATTCTATTCATTAGTAAATATCCTTCATTGTGTTGTAAACATTAAACTTACCTGTAGGCGTTCTTACCCAGTCTCCTGTGATCTCCTTCTTCAGCTTCAGAGTCTTCGCATCATAAACGAGGATCGCTGTTGGCTGATTCTTTTTACCCCAGACTGAGATCCAGAATTCAGAACCATCCTCGTTGAACTCCTCATGAACAGCTCTGATATTTTTGTATTTCGCAGGCACTTTCAGTGTTTTCACAAGCTCAAACGTGTACTTATCAAATACGAATATGCTTCTTTTCAGCTGTGGATCCGGGTTAAGAGGTCTGTCTGCAATCAGGTATTTGGATTTTGGATGTGTTTTGATAAACAGGTTTCCACCACCTTCTCCAGGAAGATCAAACCATTTTGCAACCTTCCATGCGTACTGAGGATGTCCTTCTGGATCTGTTCCTATACATGCGATTCTTTTTTCACCTATATGTCCTGTACACCAGATAGGACCGTATTTTGGATGATCAATATTTGCACCTCTTCCAGGGTGAGGTTTTGTTCCTACTTTTACAATAGCTTCAAGCTCTTTATCTTTTGTATCAATCACAACGATCTTGTTCCTCATGTTAGCAGCAACAAGAAAGTATCTCTTAGACAGATCCCATCCACCGTCGTGAAGATATCTTTCAGAATCTATCATGTCAATCTTGACAGTTCCTTTGTCAACTTTTGAATAATCAACAAGCCATACCTGACCTGCCTCTTTGATGTTAAGAACCCATATTGGATCGTAGTGTGATGAAACGATTGATGCAACCCTCGCTTCTCTGACAAACTCCTGCGTATCATAGTAGTAAGCGCTTGTTGAAACGATCTTTTTAGGTTCAAGTGTTTTACCATCTAAAACCACAAATGATGGAGGCCAGTAGCAGCCAACAACAGCGTATTTATCCTCAAATCCGTGGTACTTACTTGTATCTATTGATCTTGCATCGTAACATACCTTAACCTCAGCAACTTTGTCAGGTTTTGAAAGCCAGAGATCTATAACTGTTGCCTTACCATCTCTACCGATAGCGTACATATATCTACCAGAAGCAGAAGATCTGAGGATATGAACAGCAAAACCTGTATTAACAACGTTGACGAGTTTTTTTGTATCCCCATCAACTATCGCAACTTTACCTACATCCCTGAGGATTACACCGAAGAAGTTCTTCCAGTTAAGGCTGTGTTGAGGTCTTGTAGGTCTGTCTTCAGGAGGTACATAAACTTTCCATGTAGATTTCATCTGCTGCATAGAGAGTTCAGGTGGTGGTGGTGGTTCGTGCTGGAGATATCTTGCAAGCAGATTTATCTCTTTTTTGCTCAGTATTCCCTGTTTTCCCCAGTCTGGCATACCACCAAGTGTTCCATTGTAGATAAACGCCTCAAGAGCTTCAGTTCCAAGTTTTCTTGTTCTATCTGGAGTGAGCGCAGGTCCTGTTGCACCTTTTCTCAGCATTCCGTGACATCCCGCACATCTGTCAAAGTAAATGCGTGCGGCCTTTTTCATCTCCTCTTTTGTGATTGGTGGTGGTGACTGTTCAGCCTTGGCGGTATTGATTGAAAAAGCCACCGCTCCAACTAAAAGAGCAGCACTGACCATACCGCCGGTCATTTTTGTTACCCTCATAATTACCCTCCTTATTGGAATTAATATTTGTAATCAAGCTGTATCCAGTATTTTGTTACATCGTTTGTTCCTTTTAAGCTTCCACCTGTGTAATATCCATCATCAGCGTTATACCATGCTGCTTTTGCGAGGAAAGAAAGCCTTTTTGTGAGTTTTTTAGCATAAAGAGCATCTATTTCAGATCCTACGCTTTTTCCAACAGTTCCAGGATCTTTATCCGAATCAAATGTGAGATATGCAACCATAACCTTTCCGATAGTTGGATTTTTATATCCGACTGAGAAGCACCACTCATTCATACCGTAGTCAAAACCACCTGCTGCACCGGCAAGCATAACGTCAGCCCAACCGTCCCATTTGTGGTTTGTTGCCAGAGGTACTGAGAAACCTTTCTGTTTTCCGTTCTTATCTCCAAAATATGTATACATCACGTTACCAAAAAATCCCATAGCTGATGCACCAACTTTAACCCTATAGTAATCTGTATCTATATCAGGTTTTGTGTTTGCATTATCTTTCTCATAAGGATCTGTCTGTTTTGCATACTCACCAAGATAAGAGATCTTAACACCATTTCCAAGATTTACAGCACCTGAAGCTTTAACACCGTATGTGTTGTGAATGTCCGTTAACAGATAAGCAAAACCTTTGATTTTGAGTTGTGGAACAACTTTGTAGTTCACGTCAAGAACAATAGGCATTTTGTCAAGAGACCAGTCCATATTTCCGCTGTCCACAACAAACTTTCTTTCATAAACACCTGCGAGTAAGAAATCTAGATTTTGGATTGGTTTTCCTGCAACAGCTATTACTCCAAGTGTTTGGGGCATTTGCCTCCAGCCAACTGTTCCTATGAATCTGTGGTCATCAATAGCAACATACTTTCTACCTGCAACAAAAACATAATTTCCAAATTTGTAAGCAAGGTAAGCCTGTGTAATTCTTGTGTTATCTGGATCTGCAACGGTTTCATATTTGGTTCTTTGTGGAGAATATTCATCAACAAGTGCCGAAACATCAATCGCCTCAAGAGTTGCAGATAGACCATTTACACCAAGTACAGTTCCGATGTTAACACCGATTTTTGTTCTGATTGTCAGAGCATTTGCCTCTTTGTTCCCAGATTTGTCAACATCCACATACTCATACCTTGGTCTGAACTCAAGATATGGTTTTACATTTTCAATAAAAGATACTCCCACTAAATCCTGAGCGTTTGAAACATTTGTTTGACCTGTTAGCAGGAACGCTCCTCCTGCCAGCAGGGCTGCTGCTCCTAAACTCAGTACTTTCCCTTTCATCATCCAAACCTCCTTGAATTATATCTTTGCTTCGGATAAAAGTCTTGATAAAACTTCCTCACCGGATATGCCTAATCTTTCAGACAAACTTTCAAGCCTGTCATAAACCGCTTTTGGCAGATACATAACTACCCTCACATCACCTCCTTCTTTTTCTCTCATTCTGTCATAAAGGTCTTGCATCTGTTTTTTCTTTTCTTTTGAAACTGGGGATCTCATTGATTTAAACTCAACAAGCTCCCCATTTTTATAAACCCCAGACATTTCTGCGTAAACCCAGTAATAGCCCTTATCTTTACGGAGATTTTTGATATAACCTCTCCATGTTTTACCCTGTTTTATTGTCTCCCAAAGATCTTTAAAGATAGACTTTGGCATATCCGGATGCCTTATTATGCTGTGGGGCTTTCCTATCAATTCTTCAGGTTCGTAACCTGAAATCCTTGCAAATGTCTCATTTACATAGGTAATTATTCCTTTCAGGTCTGTTCTTGAGATAATCAGCTCATTTTCGGGAACTTCCGTTTCCCAAAACATATCAAATGTTTTATCCATGTTTTTCCTCTAACTTATGTAGCCCTTGATATGACCTTTGTAAACAATATCTTCAGCTTTAACATTCTCATCATTAAGTATTTCAGGAACATCATTACTCAGTTTTTGCAAGTACTCTGCTGCAGATTCCCACTCTTCTTCAGAATATGAGTAAACCATATTCGCAGAAAGAACATGGGGTAGTGTCTGGATCTGTCTCAACTTGAAGGTCTCTTCATTTACATCCTCCCCTTCAATTATGATGACTATCTTTCCTGATTTTTCATCATGGAAGTAAACATCACAAAGACCGCTATCTTCAAGCTCTTTGAGAACCTCCTTGATATGTTTTGGCTCTGTTATCACAACAGCACTTGAAATATTCATGGTTCCATCCTCCATATATATAATTTTCCGTCATCACATCCAATAATTAATTGATTCTCATCAACAAATCTTATATTTGAAGGTGTTGCTCTATGCCCTGAAAGTGTTGTTAAAATTGTTCCTTCTTCTGTGTCCACAATTCTCACATCAAATCTGTCGTTATACAGATAAGCTCCCCTATTTCCAGATGGACTGAGGGCAACAGAAAAAACCATAAAATCATCTGCGGGAAATGTTGTGTAATGATCTGTTTTAAGGTTGTAATAAACAGCCTTTTTGTCCCTTCCACCTGTTATAACTCTATTGTTTCTAAAATCAACATCAAACACTTTGTCTTTATTAAGTTCTTCTATTACCTTAATCACTTTGCCACTTTTTATACTGGCAATTTTTGTATCACCACTTTCATCTGCAACAGCAACCATATTTTTTTCATCATTTATTTCCATGTCAGAAAAAAACGACATTCCAACAGGCTTTCTGTATATGATTTTGTTTTTATTAAGATCGTAAAGAACTATTTCATCACCACTCAGACCAAACAATAAGAGATTATTATTTATAAATCTGAGTCTTGCTATCTGAAGGTGCTTTCTTCTGTCTATTATTTTTTGAAGTTTTCCATTTTCAAAAAGGTAAACTTCCCTCCCACCTCTTGTTGCCTGAATAACAGCAACGATTTTCTTTCCATCTGGTGATATATCAACGGAGAAAACTTTTGGTAGCTGAAGTTCACCTGTGAAATCCTCAAATTTTGGGTAAGATATGATATCCAATTTTTTTAAGGTCTTGAAATCAAATATCTCAACCTTTCCCCTTTCAGTTGCTATATAAATTTTTCCGTCTTTATATCTTATATCACTTACAGCACCGTCTACTTTTCCTGTATTTACAAGATGAGGAGTTAGCCCAAAAGAGTATTCAATTGTCAGTATAAAGAATAAAACAATCTTATGCAGTCTCTTCATTATCCCCTCTTTCTATCGGAAAAACTTGTATAGCACCTGAAGGACAGACATTTAAACAAAAACCACAACCTGTACATAAATCTGGAACTATCTGCGGTTTAAATATACCCTCAAATTTTATAGCATTATCAAGGCATGGTTCTTTACAGGAAAAACACATCGTTCCGTTCCATGCCATACATTTTGAGATATCTATTCCTACCTGAACATTTACTCTCTCTGGATTTTCAGTTGAAAGAACATCAAACTCACAGCTCTCTGCACATTTTTTGCAAAAAGTGCATCCTCTGTTTGAATAAACAAGATGGGGTGAACCATCTTTTAGTCTGAAAAGTATCTTTTCTTCACAAACTTCCACACACAAACCTTTGCACTCAGTACAGTTTGAAAAGTCCGTTTCTTCACTGCAGTAAGGGGGTCTGATAATATACTCATCCTTTTCCGTAGGACTTTTTATCTCATCTATCGTTGCTGTAGGAATAAAAGGAAGGGCTTTCAAAAAGCCCCTCCTGTCCATCTTTCTGGACATTAATAAACCCCTTCCATCACATTTTTGTTAAGTATTGTCTTCTTTTTGGTTTCTGGATTTCTGTAATCTGGCTTAAATATGTTCTGAACAAGTGGTTTTGCTTTTGCCTGTGGTGCATGGCACTGTGAACAGTTCCATCTTGCAGGATCAAGTTTATCAAGTTTTACAACTTTTCCTTTTATCAGCTGGAAGAAATCAATAAAGTGTGTAGGGGATACAGGTGTAGCACCGACGCTCTTAGCAACTTTAGGATCGTGGCACCCTAAACATGCGTTATTATCTTTAGTTATTGGCAATAGTCCTTCTACGCTGTGGGGAATCATTGGTGGAGCATTTTCATAAGCTCTTTGGAACCTTTTTGCCTGTCCAGGAGGCTCTTTTGGGAACTCAACAGGTGGAGGTGCATCATTTACAGTAAGGGGTACTTTTCTGTAAGAAAGTTCTTCAGAAGATATTGCTTTTCCCGAAGATGCTGTTCCTCCAGGCTGGCAACCTATCAAAGATATGGATATTCCCATTGCTGGGATAGCCATCAATAACTTCCAACTTTTCTTAAGCATTTTCCTTCTCCTCCTTTTGTGGTTTGTATCTAAAACCAAAATTTAAGGCATCATCATTGCATACTTCTATGCATCTTGCACAGTTAATACACTCACCTGAAGTTACAAAAACAGATTCCTTACCTATCATCCATAAAACCTGTTTTTCAGGACAGATGTTTTTACAGTTCATACAGAGGGTACATTTTTCAGCATCGTGTTTTACCCTTATGGCAGAAGGTTTTGTTATTAGTGAATAGAAACCTCCCAGCGGACATATATGACCGCACCATCCGTTCTTTGTAACAAAAAGATCAAACAGAAATACCCCCATAACTGCAGCCCATCCAAAGCCCATACCAAATATCAGCCCTCTGTGGAGCATTGATATTGGACTTATAAACTCAAAAGCTGGCGCTGCTATGATAAACGACAGTATAAGGCTGAGTCCTAATATCCAGTATCTTGTTTTCCTTGAGATCCTGAGCTGCCATTCTTCTTTGTGAAGCCCTGTTTTTACCCTGATCCAGTTTGCAAAATCCGTAACCATATTAATTGGACAGACCCAGCTACAAAAAGCCCTTCCACCAACAAGGGAGTAAAACACTAAAATAATGACGGCTCCAACAAGGACGTCTGTTGCCAGTAAAGAACCTGCAGCAAACAGCTGAAGAACAGCATATGGATCAGCCAAAGGAATTATGTCAAAAATCTTTGAAGAGCTAAGGTTTCCCTGAAGTATCTTCCATCCGTATATATTTCCTGCTATGTACAGGAGAAGAATTGTCACCTGTACAATCCTCCTTGCAATAAGGTACCTATTCTTAAAAATCACATTATTCTTCATCTAACAGGTCCTCAACATTCAGGTATTCTTCCGGCGGTTTTTCGCTTTTTGGTGTTATCGTTTTCTGAACGCCCTTGGAGCCTTTAATTCTCTGTTCTTCCTTTTTCTCCCATCCTTTTATGTAATGTTTTCCAACTCTACCTAAGGCAAGTTCCCTCGGTAACACAAAGATGGCAGGTTTTTCTGTTACACATGCGTGTTCACACAGTCCACATCCTGTGCATACATCTGGATAAACAACAGGCAGCAAGAACGCATGTCTTCCTGTTCTTGGATTCCTTCTGAGTTCAAGTTTTATCGCCTCATCAATCAAAGGACATGCTCTATAACAGGCGTCACACTGAAGTCCCCAGTAAGCTATGCAGTGTTCCATATCAACAACAGCAACTCCCATCCGTGCTTTATTAATATCAAGTGTTTTTTTACCATCTTTAACCGAAGAAACAAGATCTGGATCTAAAGCACCCGTTGGACAGGGAGGAACGCAGGGTATATCTTCACACATATAGCATGGTATTTCTCTCGGTACAAAGTAAGGAGTTCCTAAGGCCACTTCCTTAGGATATATGTACTTTCCTTTTTCTTTTGGTCTGTGATCTCCCGGTGATGCCAATCTTAGAGTTGCTGTCTGTTTTGTTCTGTCAGGGTTATTCTCTCTGTTTTTGCATGCTTCCACACACATACCGCATTTAATACACTTCCTGACAAAATCCTCTTCTGGAACGGCACCTGGAGGTCTTAATACAATCTCATCAGTTTTTGCTTCGGAGATGTATCCACCCCATATAGAACCTCCAAGGGCTGCAAGACCCAGCCCCTGGAGAACTCTTATGAAAAATTTCCTTCTTTCCCTGTCTACAGGTGCTTTCTTGTTCATAGTACCACCCTATGCTTTATATATCTTAACTGCACACTTCTTGTAGTCTGTCTGCTTAGATATTGGATCTGTAGCATCAAGTGTAACTTTGTTAATGTAGACCCTTTCATCAAACCAAGGTATGAACACGAGCCCTCTTGGAGGTCTGTTTCTTCCTCTTGTTTTCACCCTTGCTTTCACTTTTCCACGTCTTGATTCAACCCATACAAGATCGTTATCTTTAACGCCTAACTTTTCGGCATCTTTTGGATGCATATAACAGTAAGCCTCAGGAACAGCCCTGTAAAGCTCTGGAACTCTCATTGTCATTGTACCTGAGTGCCAGTGCTCAAGAACCCTACCTGTTGCGAGCCAGAATGGATACTCATTATCTGGTGGCTCTGGTGGATCCATGTAAGGTCTGAAGAATATCTTTGTTTTATTTGTTAGATCAACTTTCTCTTTAGATGTTGGTCCAAATAGATTTCCTCTTGGTAATTTCTTCAGAGCAGGTCCGTAGAATGCGAACTTACCATCTCTTGGAGCTCTTCCTGCCTCTATCTCCTTCCTTGCATATGGATCGTAATCTGCATTAAACCTCCATGGTGTTTCTTTTCCATCAACAACAGGCCATCTTAGACCTCTTACTTTGTGATACAGATCAAATGGACCAAGATCATGTCCATGTCCATTTCCAAACAGCCTGTACTCTTCCCACAGTGCTTTTTCTATAAAGAATCCATATCCTTTCCATGGTTTTCCATCAACACCTATTACATTTCTTTTATCTCCAACAGCACATGTGTTAAGGTGTATTTCTCCTGTATTTGGGTTTTTAGCAACAGGCTGTGGATAGCTCAGATCAACATCAGGAATTGTTCTTCTGAATGCTTTCTCAGAGAAAAGAACATCATAAAGGGTATCTTCTGGGCTGTATCCCATTTCTCTGGCCTTATCAAGAACATTAGGGAGAACTGTTCCGTTTGATAACTTCCACTCTTTCCATACCTCTTTCAGTTTGAAGAATTTGGAGAACTCAACTATGTGGAATATGTCAGGCATTGCCTCTCCTGGAGGTGTGACCTGCTGTCTCCAGTGCTGTGACCTTCTTTCTGCATTTCCGTAAGCTCCCCATTTTTCATAAATCATTGCAGCTGGAAGTATAAGATCTGCAACTTTTGCAGATATACCTGGATAAGAGTCAGAAACAACAATAAAGTTGTCCATTTTTCTTGCAGCTTTGATCCAGTGGTTTGCATTGGCTGTATCCTGCCATGGGTTACATACCTGCACCCATGCAAACTTGATCTTTCCGTCTTCAAGATCTCTCATTATTTTTACAATGTGGGATCCAACTTTTGGATTTATTGTTCCGTGAGGTACTCTCCAGATCTTTTCAGAAATCTTCCTGTGTTTCGGATTGAATACAACCATATCAGCTGGAAGTCTGTGGGCGAATGTTCCAACCTCTCTTGCTGTTCCACAGGCTGAAGGCTGACCTGTAATTGAGAATGCACCGTTTCCTGGCTGAGCCTGTTTACCAAGGAGGTGATGAATCATGTAAGCATGTTCATTTACCCATGTACCTCTTGTGTGCTGGTTGAATCCCATTGTCCAGAATGTGACGACCTTTCTTCCTTTTTCAATGTAGAGTTCAGCCATTTTTTTCAGTTTTTCTTTGAACTGTTCTAATGGCTCATCCGGATCACCTTTTGCTATCCTTGCAACATAGTCCAGTGTGTATGGTGCAAGAGCTTTTTTGAAGTCTTCAAAAGATATAATCCAGTGCTTTCCAGCCTGTTTAGCATGTTTCATCTTAATAACATCGCCCTCTTTGTATCCGTATATGCTGAGGGCTGGTGCTTCAAGGGCTGAAACTCTTTTAACAGCCTGTTTCATAACTGTCTGCATCTCTTTTTCGCTGTAACCGAGTTCTCTTGCCCTTTGTGGATTTCTCATTCCATAACCTGTGTCTATATATCCTGTTGTGAACACACAGTACTTGTTAACAAAATCCCAGTCTATAGCTTCAGGATGATTATAAACGATTTCTCTTGCAATATAGTTCATCATTGCAAGGTCTGTGTTTGGTCTGAAAACGATATCAATATCTGCCAGATCCATTGTTCTGTGTCTGAATGTTGAAAGAACAACAACCTTAACCCTGTCAGGATCAGAAAGTTTTCTGTCTGTCACCCTTGCCCAGAGTATCGGGTGCATCTCAGCCATGTTTGAGCCCCAGACCATAAATGTGTCTGTAAGCTCAATATCATCGTAACAACCTGGAGGTTCATCTATTCCGTAAGTTTGGATAAAAGCAGCAACAGCTGATGCCATACAGTGTCTTGCGTTTGGATCAATGTTGTTTGACCTAAAACCTGCTTTCATCAACTTTGCAGCTGCGTATCCTTCCATAATTGTGTACTGACCAGATCCAAAAATAGCTACACCTTCAGGCCCAAGCTCGTTATAGGCTTTTTTGAACTGCTGAACCATTACTTCATAGGCTTTTTTCCAGCTTACAGGTCTGAACTTACCTTTCTTATCAAACTCTCCTTTTTCATTCATTCTCAGGAGAGGTTTTGTTAGACGGTCGGCACCATACATAATTTTGGCTGTGAAGTAACCTTTGATACAGTTGAGACCTTTGTTAACTGGAGCTTTAGGATCTCCCTTTACCGCAACAATACGGTCATTTTTGACAGCGATCATAATACCGCAACCTGTTCCACAGAAACGGCAAACCGCTTTATCCCATCTCCATCCCGCCTCTGCATTTGAGGCTGCAGCAAGAGCTTCTTCAGGAACTTCCATTCCAACAGCAGCTGCAGCAGCCACAGCAGCACTGGTTTTCAGGAAGTCCCTACGGGACATTTCAAGTCCCGTTGACTGCTTTTTCTCTTCCTTTACCTCCATGTTCTACTCCTTTCCTGTAAGGCTCTATTTTTTCAGAACCTCACAGGGCTGGGCTACTTCTATTCCGCCTTTTTCAAAGGATAGACAGACCCAGCTGGCGGTAATTTTGTCTATCCCGGAAATATAAAGAGATTTTTTTCTGTAGAATCTTTCTTCTGATATTCTTTTGGTGCCTTTGTTTTTTTCTATTTTCATGATTTATCTCATATTAATTTCAATCTTCCATTAATTAAACTATTTAATTGATTGTAATTAGTCATTGATCAAGGTCAATAGGCCTATTTAAAAACTCAATACATCAGATCATACCTAAAGCCCTTTTAACTTCATCCGCTGCCATTTCAATGCTCCATTGAGGTTCCCACACCAACTGAATATCTACATCTTCAACACCCTCAATATTTCTGACAGCACTCTCAACCCAGCTGAGGATAGTTCCTGAAAGGGGACAGGATGGGGAGGAAAGAGTCATCTTTATCTTAACCTTCCCATTTTTGACCTCAACATCATAAACAAGACCAAGATCAACTATATTAAAACCAATCTCTGGATCAAGCACATTTCTCAATGCTTCATAAACCTTTTCTTTTGAAACACCCATCTTATTCCTCCATTCTAAAACTGAGAACATAGAGATAGACATAAACAAAAAGTAAAGAACCTGAAAACATAATAAAAACAGAAACAGCAAACATGATTTTAAGTTCCAGTAATAGGGAAATAATAAGAGTTAAAACTCCTGATACTGATACTAATATCTGAAAGTCAGGAATTCTTTTTGGAAGCATATCGTTAAGCATTGGAACATTTTTCTTTCCAACCAATGGAGAAAATCTGTGAAACCATGTCAGGAAAGGAACTATTTTGTAAAGGCTTCCATATATCAGAAAATTTAAAAAGCCAAAAATTAGAACAATTCCGAATAAAAAAATCCATTTCTGGGAAAAAGGGATTAATAATCCTAAGAAAACAGATCCAAACAAAAATATATGACTGAGAAACATAGTGTCCATTCCGGTATCCTTTG
>JALTAS010000121.1 GCA_027058925.1 Persephonella sp. | reverse complement strand
ATATTAAGTTTTAAAAATTATAATCAAACATTGGCTGTTTTTTTAATTTTTTTGAAAAGTTTTAAAGCATTTTGATCTGTTATTTTTTCAAGTTGTTCAGCCTGTATTCCTAAAAGCATAGAAACAAACTCAAGAGTGTAAAAAATGTATAATGGCTTGTTAGGTTTCCCTCTTTTTTTCTGGGGTGATAAAAATGGGCTGTCTGTTTCAAGCAAAAGCCTTTCTAAAGGTGTTTTTTTTAAAACCTCTCTCAGATTGTCAGCTTTTGGGTAAGTTACATTTCCTGCAAATGATATATAAAATCCCATTTCTACAGCTTTCTCCATCATATTTATATCTCCACCAAAACAATGGAGAACCCCTGAGTCTGGAAATGGTGAAAGATTTTCAAGTATTTTTATTGTGTCTTCCTTGGCATTCCTTGAATGTATAACCACAGGTAGTTTCAGTTTTTTTGCAAGCTCAAGCTGTTTCTCAAAAAAATCCCACTGGAGTTTTTTTGGGGTTATCTCCCTGTAATAATCAAGGCCTGTTTCCCCTATGGCAACAACCTTGTCGTTCTTTCTGTAGATACTTTCTAAAATCTTTATGTCCCTATCGTCTAACCCGTTTATGTCATACGGGTGATACCCTACTGAGGCATAAACATTTTCAAACCTGTTTGCAATATCAACAGCCTTGTATATCTCTTCTTTATCACAACCGATTGTTATGATGTAATCTAACTTTTCAACGCTTTCTGTCAGGTCTGTTTCTGATCTTAGCATATCAAGGTGGGCATGTGTGTCTATCATTCTATAGCTCCTGCAGATGTTTCAGGGGCAGAGGAGTCCGAGACAACCTCAACTATAGATTTTCTGCATTTGTTAATAACAGGAACCCCGTATTCCTCAAGTATAGATACCATCTCATCGCAGGTTATTGTTTCCTTGTCAAGGAGAAGCTCAACAACTGCTGTAATGGCGTCTTTGTAGCTTTCTATTATCTCTTTTGTTCTGGTGTAAGCATCCCTTAAAAGTTTGTTTACTTCCTCATCTATTTTTCTGGCGGTATCTTCACTTATTTCCGGTCCCTGCTGAGGCATAAACGGATTGTTTCTTGCTGTCTGGACATGGATTGGACCAAGCTCTTCAGTCATACCCCATGACGCAACGATTCTGTAAGCTAATTCTGTTGCTCTCATAAGATCATTTTCAGCACCTGTTGTTATTCCATCTTTACCGTAGAACACCTCCTCAGCGGCTCTTCCTCCAAACAGCTGGTGTATCCTTGCTATAAGATCTTTTTTAGAGTATATATGCCTGTCTTCTTCAGGAAGATTAACAGTTACACCTAAAGCCATTCCCCTTGGTATTATTGATACCTTGTGAAGTGGATCAGCTTCTTTAAACATAAGACTGACTATAGCATGTCCGACCTCATGGTAAGCGATCTTTTCTTTTTCATCGGGAGTGATTGCCATTCCTTTCCTTTCAAGACCCATCATTATTCTGTCCATAGCTTCTTCAAACTCTTTCATACCAACTTTTTCTTTTCTTTTTCTTGCAGCAAGAAGGGCGGCTTCGTTAACAATGTTTGCAAGATCTGCACCTGAAAAACCAGGTGTTCCCCTTGCAATTACCATAAGATCAACGTCATTATCAAGAGGTATTTTTTTCTTTTTCACATGGACTTTGAGTATTTCATATCTGCCTTTAACATCAGGTTTTGGTACAGATATCTGCCTATCAAACCTGCCGGGTCTAAGCAGTGCAGGATCTAATATATCTGGTCTGTTTGTTGCTGCTATTACTATAATTCCTTCTCCTGATTCAAATCCATCAAGCTCAACAAGAAGCTGGTTCAGGGTCTGCTCTCTTTCATCATGCCCGCCACCAAAACCAACACCGCTTCTTGCTCTACCTACAGCATCTATCTCATCTATAAAAACGAGGCATGGGGCATGTTTTTTCGCTGTTTCAAATAGATCTCTTACTCTCGCAGCTCCAACACCAACAAACATCTCAACAAAGTCTGAACCTGAGATTGAGATAAACGGTACATTTGCTTCTCCTGCTATCGCTTTTGCTAAAAGAGTTTTACCAACACCAGGATCACCGTAGAAAAGCACTCCCTTTGGAGCTCTTCCTCCAAGTTTCTGGAATCTTTGAGGATCTTTCAAATAGTCTATTATTTCTCTTACTTCCTCTTTTACCTCATCCATTCCAGCTACGTCATCAAGTTTAACATTCGGCTTTTCTTCCAAATAAACCTTTGCTTTTGATTTTGCAAAAGAAAACGCCCTGTTTGAACCTCCTGACATCTGACGCATCATAAATATCCACAAGCCTATAAACAGCAGAATAGGAAGCCAGGAAATAAGAAGTGTTGTCAGCCATCCGGATCTTTCAGTGGGGATTACATGGATTTTAACTCCATTTTCCTGAAGTATGTCATATATTTTGCTGTAACCTTCCGGTATCACAGTTTCAAATTTTTTCCCATCTTTTGTTAATGCTATAATTTCCTCACCTTTAATTGAAGCTTTTTCTACCTTTCCGTCATTTACTAACTCTATAAACTCTGTGAAAGAGAGTTTATTATTTACCATCTGTCTTGAACCTAACATATTAAAGGCAAATATCATTAAAGCTCCTATTAAAAACCATATTAAAATGCTTTTTGAAAGCTGCACTTTTTTCAAACCTCCTTTATCTCAAAACAGATAACCTTTTTACTTTTTTCATTCACTGGGTAATAGCCTGATCTTTTGTGACCTATTACCCATAATATTTTATTCCTAAATTCAAGAAGTGGTATGGTATCTCTCATAAATTTTGGAATTTTAAGGTCAATCATAATATCCTTCAACTTCTTTTCTGTTTTTTTTCCAAATGGAAGAAACTTATCACCTTCTTTCCGATTCCTTATTACAAATTCTGGATTTTCCTCCCCTATGTCAAAGCATACAAACTTTTTTTCATCTTTCATCTTATTCCAGTCTATTTTATCGGATACAAAACTTTTTACCAGTATTCCAGCTTCTTTTATC
>JALTAS010000120.1 GCA_027058925.1 Persephonella sp. | reverse complement strand
CTCCTGTTCCAGCAAAAAGATCAGCAAAAACGGTTCCTGAAACATCAAAAAGGATATTGAAAAGCGCCTGCCTTACTTTTGCTGAAGTTGGTCTGATTTTATTCATAACTCTTAATATTAACAGATCTGTTATAATAAAGAAAATTATCAGGGGCTGGTCATGAGGTTGATTATTTTTCTAATCATAAGTTTTTTATATATCACAGCTTCAGCTAAGGATATAAAAATATTTGAGAGTGATTACTACAACAGATTGAAGGTAAAGTACGCAAAAGATAGATACATGGCAGTTATGATAGATGACGGAATACCATCTGTTTCTTTACAGAAAAGTATTGTAGATTTTGCCATAGGGCTTCTTGGAATAAGATACAGATTTGGCGGTGAATCAATCTGGGGAATGGATTGCTCTGCTTTTGTTCAGAAAGTTTACTCAATGGCAGGGATATACCTTCCGAGAACAGCAAGATATCAGGCAAAATACGGAATGTATGTCAGCAGAGAGGATCTCCAGCCGGGAGATCTTTTGTTTTTCAGAACCTACGCAAGATTTCCCTCCCATGTTGGCATATACATAGGAGAGGGAAAGATGATACATGCCTCCTCTGCAGGAAAAAGGATTATGATAAGCAGTATAGACAAGGATTTTTATTTGAGGAATTTTCTTTTTGCAAAAAGGCTTTTCCTTTACGATCCTGAGGAGATAACAGATGAAAAGTAGAAGCACGACTATACTTGTTGTAAGAAAAGATGGAAAAACTGTTATAGCCGGAGATGGTCAGGTCACTCTTGGAAGTTCTGTTATGAAAGCAACAGCAAAAAAGATCAGAAAGCTACATGATGGAAAAGTTGTTGTTGGTTTTGCAGGATCAGCAGCAGATGGTCTTGCCCTTATGGAAAGACTTGAAGAAAAACTGAACAAGTACAGGGGAAACCTTTTAAAAGCGGCTGTTGAACTTGCAAAAGACTGGAGAACGGATAAATTTTTAAGAAGACTTGAGGCTGTTTTGATAGCTGCAGATAAAGAAAAGATGTTCCTTATATCAGGAAATGGTGATGTTATAGAACCTGATGAACCAATCCTTGCAACCGGTTCAGGAGGAGATTTTGCAAGATCTGCAGCGCTTGCCCTTTACAGAAAAACAGATCTTTCAGCAAGACAGATCGTTGAAGAGGCTATGAAAATAGCCTCACAGATATGTATATATACAAATGATAATTTTACAGTTGAGGAATTGTGAAAGATCAGGACGGTAAAAGTTTTTTATATGTTCAGGTTGCCCTTCCTGTATCTGCGTTTATGACATTCACATACAAAATCTCACCATCTTTTCAGGAAGACCAGGTAATCGGCAGAAGAGTTCTTGTTCCCTTTAGGAACACAAAAATGACAGGGATTGTAGTAGATATCTCCACAAATACAGATTTAAAAAATATAAAGCAGGTAGAGGCGATTCCAGACAAAGAACCTGTTTTTAACAGAGCATACATAGATCTTATAAAAAAGATATCTGAATATTATCTATCCCCTTTAGGAATAACAGCTTACTATGCTATGCCTGACGGATTAAGATGGAAGTACGACAAAAAAAGGGAAAAATGGATAAAAGGGATATCTGAAGAAAAGGTCTATATACCGCAGGTTTCTTCCCTGTCAGGAATTAACAATATCTCACAGAAAGCTTATATGCTACTTCAGTACATACTTCAACAGGGGGAAGTAACAAAACATCAGATAAAAGAAGAGGGTTTCAGTCAAAGTCAGTTGAATTTACTTTTAAAAAAGGGATACATAAAAGAAGAAAGATTTATATTCAGAGAAGAAACTGAAATAAGGCAGGCTGAAAAACCATACTCAGGTATTGATCTAAAAAGGGGAATATACATATACAACACAAAAATTTGTGAAAAAAGGCTAACAAAATACATACAGATAGCACTGGGAAACATAAAAAAAGGAAGATCAACCCTTCTTATATTTCCAAACATTGAAACTATTAAAAAACTTTATCCAAGACTGAAAAATATATTCGGGGATAAACTCTTTATTTATTTTGACAGCATACCTGAAAAAGAAAAGATCAAAAGCTGGTTTGCACTGAAAAAGCTAAAAGGAACAATAACACTGGGAACACACGCCTCTCTTTTTATCCCTATAAGAGATCTATCAACGATCATAATTGAGGAAGAATACTCAGAAGGTTACAAAAACCAGAGATCGCCACGATACGATGCAAGGAGAGTTGCATTTGAGTTGTACAGGATAAAAAAAGATCTATCACTGATATACGGAGCTTCTGCTGTTTCTACAGAATCCTATTACATGCTTTTAACAAAAAAAGCAAAAAAATTAGAAAATGGAAATATCTTAAAAACAAAAAATCCTCAGGTTTCTCTGAAAAAATTTTCACCTGATAAGATAATTGACAGTGATACAATTGATCTTATAAAAGAAAGTAAAAAAAGCTTTCTTATCGTTGTAAACAAAAAAGGTTTTTCATCATTTCTTTACTGCCTCAGGTGTGAAGAAGAGATTAAATGTAAAAGGTGTGATCTTCCCCTAAAGGTTCACAAAACAGACAGAAAAACATTTCTCCACTGCGACCACTGCGGAAAAAAGTATGAATATATAAATGAATGTCCTGAATGTGAAAATCCATTAAAAGAAGTTGGCTACGGGATAGAAAAAGTAGAAAGACTAATAAAGGAAAAGATAGGAAACAAAACAGAAAACATCAAGATATTACCCTCTCTTTCAGGTAAAGGGTTTTTAGAAAAGGATTATGAGATTGTGATCAACATAAATCCCGATTTTTTCCTATATCTTCCAGATTCCAGAGGAGAGGAATTATTTTTCAGATCAATCTTACTGCCCTTTATGAAAGCCAGGAAAAACTACATAATCCTTACAAACCAGACAGAAAACAATACAGAAATCAGGACGATAACACAAAAAAATCCTGAGATATTTTACAAAAAAGAGATAGAAAACAGAAAAAAGCTGAAACTTCCCCCTTTTTCAAGATTTATACTACTGACATT
>JALTAS010000119.1 GCA_027058925.1 Persephonella sp. | reverse complement strand
CCGATTATCTCCTGAATTATTGTATAAACCCTGCCGTCAAGATCATTTTCAGAAAAGAAAGACCTTAAAGTTCCCATTTTATACCTTTACGCCGAACTTTTTTCTTTTTGCATCAACAAACTTTTTGATCTCTTTCCAGCTTTTTGTGTTGAGAATATCCTTTTTTGTTGCCCATCCTCTTCTTGCTATAGAGACGCCAACCTCCATGAAGGCAAAATGCCCAGTGTTGTGGGCATCTGTGGAGATTACAAGCTTAACACCTTCTTCAACAGCTCTTCTAACCCATATTTCATCTATGTCCATTCTTGAAGGCTGGGCGTTTATCTCAAGAGCCGTTCCTGTTTCTTTCGCCACCTTTATGACAGCGTCCATATCTACAGGGTATGCCTCCCTCATTCCTATCAGTCTTCCTGTTGGGTGTCCTATAGCATTTACGTAAGGATTTTCCATAGCTTTTATAATTCTGTCGGTATTGTCCCTGTTGAAATGGCTGTGGACAGAGGCAACAACCCAGTCAAGCTGGGATAACACTTCATCAGACAGGTCTAAACTTCCATCAAGAAGTATATCAACCTCTATTCCCTTTTTAACAAAATCAAGACCTGCCATTTTGTTTATAAGGTTTATCTCTTTTATCTCTTCAAGAAGTCTGTTTTCGTCAAGTCCGTGGGCAACCCTCTGTGATTTTGAGTGATCTGTTATTACTATGTATTCATACCTGTAGTTTTTCCTGACAAAATCAACAAGATCTTTTATTGAAAAAGTTCCGTCAGACCATGTAGAGTGGACGTGAAGATCTCCTTTTATATCTTTTAGCTCCACAAGATCAGGTAGTTTATGCTCCATTGCAGCTTCTATCTCCCCCCTGTCTTCCCTCAGCTCAGGGGGTATCCAGTCAAGACCTACAGATCTGTAAACGCTTTCTTCTGTCTCGCCTGCTATCTTCTCTTCTGTATCTGCCTTAAAAACCCCGTATTCATTTATTTTCAGCCCTTTTTCCTTTGCGATCTCCCTCAAATGAATATTGTGCTGTTTTGATCCTGTAAAGTACTGGAGAGCAGCTCCCCATTCCTCATCTCTGAATATCCTCAGGTCAACCTGTCTTTCTTTTCCTTCAAATTTCATAATAACAGATGATTTTTTAGGACCTTTTACCAGAACCTCTGATACCTCATCAAGAGATGTAAAAAAGTCCATTATCGGTAGCCTGTCCTTATCATCTGCTGTAACAAGAATATCCAGATCTCCTATAGTTTCTTTTCTTCTTCTTGTGCTTCCAACAACCTCTATTCTGTGTATCTGTTTCAGATTTTTTTTCAGTCTGTTAACAAGGTATCTTGATATCTGCAGGGCCTCCCACAGAAGAATTCTCTTTTTTGAGATCTCGTACATCTGAAGTCCTTTCAGCATATTTTCAACCTTTTTAGGACCAAATCCCTCAAGTCTTTCTATCCTTCCGTCTTTTAGAGCTTTTATCAACTCCTCTTTTGTTGATATTCCAAGCTCTTCATATATCCTTTTTAATGTTTTTGGTCCAAATCCAGGAAGATCTATAAGCTCAATAAAATCTTCCGGAACTTTTTTCTTCAGTTCTTCATACTTCTGAATTTTGCCTGTTTTGACAAACTCCTCAATTTTTGAGGCTATACTTGATCCTATTCCTCTTATCATGTATAGCTTTCCCGATGCCATATAATTCCTGACATCATCAGGCAGATCCTCAATTATATGGGCAGCCCTCTGATAAGCCATTGCCCTGAATCTATCATCTAAAAACTCGTATATGGCGGCCATCTTTTTGAAAATGTTTGCAAGATCCTTATTTATGTTATACATTTTTCCCTCTGAAATATTTTGTATGTAAAATTAAGATAAAACTATCGGATAAACAGTGCAAACATGCTGAAAGAAGATATTAAGTATATGAAAGAGGCTTTAAAACTTGCAGAAAAAGGGAAGGGATATACCCACCCAAACCCAACTGTTGGAGCTGTTATTGTAAAAGATGGAAAAATAATAGGGAAAGGCTACCACAGAAAAGCCGGTCTTCCCCACGCAGAAAGGGAGGCGATAAAAGATGCCGTCTCAAAAGGCCTTGATATAACCGGTTCAACAATGTATGTAACACTTGAACCCTGCTGTCATTACGGAAAAACCCCTCCCTGCACACAGGCGATAATAGACAGAAGGATAAAAAGGGTTGTTGTGGGAACTCTTGATCCTAATCCTCAGGTTTCTGGAAATGGGGTTCAGACACTCAGAAAAGCAGGAATTGAGGTTGATGTAGGTGTTCTTAGGGAAAAAGCAGAAAAGATAAATGAGGACTTTTTTGTTTATATAAAAGAAAAAAGACCATTTGTTCATCTGAAGATAGCCCAGACCTTTGATGGAAAAATAGCAACAAAAACAGGTTCATCAAAATGGATAACATGTGAAAAGGCAAGAAGGTATGCCCACAAACTTAGAAAGGAAGCAACAGCTGTTATGGTTGGAACAGGAACAGCGCTGTTTGACAATCCCAGCCTTACAGTCAGAAATTACCCCTCAAAAAAACAGCCTTTTAGGATTTTGATTGACAAAGATCTTAAGACCCCTGAAAATTTCAAAATATTTGACAACTCATCAAAGACCATAGTTTTTGCATCAAGAAAAGTACCTTCAGAAAAGGTTAAGAAGCTAAAAGAAAAGGGTATAAAGATTATCTTTCTTCCGTTAAAGAATGATAGATTTGCAGTTGAAGATATATTGTCTTCCCTATACAGTCTTGGTATTATGCACATTCTTGTTGAGGGAGGTAAAGATCTGATAACCCAGTTTATTAAAAGCGGTTTTTACGACAAAATATCCATTTTTCAGGCTCCTAAGCTGATAGGTGAAGATGGCTTACCATCTGTTGGTAGTCTGGGAGTGGAAGATCTGTCCCAGTCTGTAACCTTGAGGATTGAAAGTATAAAAAGGCTTGGTCAGGATATTTATTTTGAGCTGTATCCTGATTAAATATTTTTGTAAATATCAACCTCTTTTTTCATATTTTCAATAAAATCAATTAAGGATCTCGCCTTTTTAATCCAGTTAGATGTCAT
>JALTAS010000118.1 GCA_027058925.1 Persephonella sp. | reverse complement strand
GATAAACAACGGGAAGATAAAAATAGGGGATAAAGCTGTGATTTTCCTTGATGCATTCCCTGACAGGCCAATACCTGCAAAGGTTGTAAGGATAGCAAGAAAGGCAGAGTTCACACCAAAAGAGGTTGCAGTAAGAGAAGACAGAATACAGAGGGTTTATGCTGTTCATCTAAAACCAGATAAGCCTCAGCCGGTCTTCAAAATCGGACTACCTGCGATAGGTGTTATATCTACTGACGGTAAAGGACTTCCAAAAAGCCTGAAAGAGATACCTGAGCTTTAAGATGCATACCCTAAAGTTGATAGATGTTACTGTAAGATACAGAAAAAAAATAGGAATTGAAAAAGCCTCTTTTTCTGCAGATAGAGGGGAGATAATCGGTTTTATCGGGGCTGATGGCTCAGGGAAAAGCTCCCTTATGCATGCGATTGCAGGGGTTATAAAGTTTGAGGGTGAGATCAGTTATGAGGGGTACACCTACAGATCTCCAAAAGAAGCAGAAAAAATAAAAGATAAAATAGGCTTTATGCCTCAGGGGATAGGTCTTGTTCTTTATCCCCAGCTGACTGTTGATGAACATCTTGAATTTTTCAGGAATATAAGAAACATAAAAAAGGACAAAAAGTTTTTGGAATACAGAGAAAGACTTCTTCATATGGCGGGACTTTCCCAGTTTACAGACAGGGAAGCTGGAAAACTCAGCGGTGGTATGATGCAGAAGCTGTCTCTAATCTGTACTCTGATACACAGACCTAAACTGCTGATACTTGATGAGCCGACAACAGGTGTTGATCCATTGAGCAGACTTGAGCTGTGGGAGATACTTGACGAGATTAGGAGAGAAGAAGGAACACTGGCACTCATAAGCACAGGTTATATGCAGGAAGCCAGTAAAATGGACAGGGTTATGCTTTTTGATGAAGGACATATCATAGCCTCAGGAAAAGCTGAAAAGCTAATAAACTCCGTGAAGGATTATGTTTATGAGAAAACATTCTGCAATGGGGAGGAATGTTTTTCTTTTCACGGAAAAACTTACTCATTAAAACCTTTACATGCAAAACATGCTGAACCTGATCTTGAGGCAGTATTCTTTGTCAACACTTTGAAAAAATACAGGAAGATTCCTGAAATAAATATCGGAAGCAGGGAAACAGAAGCAGAAATTCCTGAGATAGTAATAGAGGCTAAAGGATTGACAAAAAGGTTTGGGAATTTTGTTGCCAATGATCATATTGATATGGTTTTAAAAAAAGGAGAGATTCTGGGGCTTTTGGGAGCTAACGGGGCAGGAAAAACAACATTTATAAAGATTCTTTTAGGTCTATATCCTATAGATGAAGGGGAGTTGTGGCTACTGGGAAAAAAGATCCAGAGTTACAGGGACAGGCTTGAACTGAAAAGCAAAATAGGTTACGTCAGCCAGAGGTTTGCCCTCTATAAAGACATGACTGTCAGGGAAAATCTTTTTTATTTTGCTAACATGCACAGAATACCGCCAAACAAAGCAAGGGAAAGGATTAACAGATTTTCAAGATGGCTTGGTTTTGAGGAATACATGGATTATCTCCCTTCAGAGCTACCTTTAGGTATAAATCAAAGATTTTCGGTTGCTGCAGCTTTGATACATGAGCCTGTTGTTCTTTTTCTTGATGAGCCCACAAGCGGTGTTGATGCTGTTGCGAGGGCGCAGCTTTGGAAGTTGATAAGACAGCTTAAGAAGAAGTGGGGCATATCTATACTGATAACAACCCATTATATGAGCGAGGCTGAGTTTTGCGACAGGATAGTTTTGCTGAAACAGGGAAAAAAGATAGCTGATGATATGGTTGAAAATCTGTTCAAAAGATTTCCTTCAGCTAAAAGCTTTGAGGATATATTCCTTGGGCTTTACAGAATTCATAGATAATGTTTTTTAACATACTCAACAGCTTCTTTCTTTGTTTTTATCTTACCATCAAGATATTTTTTGAAAACATCATCAAGTATCTTTTTGTAAACAGGGGATGGTGGTATTCCCATCTCTTTCAGATCCTTTCCTGAGAGAAGAAGATACTTTTCCTCCTCTTTTTTTAGGATTCTGATAATTCTCTCGGAAAGTTCTATATCAGAAGACGCACAGATAAAGACAAGAATGTCTTTTTTTATGAACTTGATCTTTTTGTACAGATCTGAATCTTTTTTTGGGACTTTTTGGAAAAGGTCTTTTACCTCAAGGTATTCCTCAAAAAATTTTATGCTTTTTGAAAAATGGTACTTTTGTAAAATTCTGTAAGAATGCTCAAAAGGAAGATGATACATTAATGCAAGCAGATAGTTTGAAACCCTGTCTATTTTTATCCCAAAAAACATCTCAAAGGATATGATTGTGTCCCTGAGCCTGTTAAGTATCTCTTCCCTTTTTTCATCCATGTAAAAATCAGGAATAAGGCTGTGCAAAACCCTGTATCTGTTCATCAGCATTATTATGTCTATTACTTTTTCTTCGTTTAAAGAATAGTTTAGTTCTATATTTATTCTTCCTGTTGGAGCAACGCTTAACATATCCTCATCAACAGCAAGTTTTAACAGTCTTTCTGTTGGCTTTCCCAACTTAAAACCAAGCCTACCTGCAAATCTTAATGCTCTTAATATTCTGATAGGATCTTCAATAAAGCTGAGCTGATGTAGTATCCTTATCATTCTATCTTTTATGTCTTTAAGTCCATTAAAAAAGTCTATAAGTATTCCAAACTTTCTTTCTGTTATCTCTATTGCAAGGGTATTGATGGTGAAATCTCTTCTGTATAGATCCTCTTTTATTGTTGCTTTTTCCACTTTTGGATAAGCCCCAGGATGGGTGTATGTTTCTTTCCTTGCTGTTGCAAGATCTATCTTCTCCCCTGTTTCCAATGTTAACTGTGCTGTCATAAACTCTTCGAATGTGTGGACAGGAATCTTTTTTAGTTTTGCATACTCTTTAGATAGTTTTACTGCATCACCTTCAACAATAAGATCTATATCCAGACTTTTTTTTGACATAACAATGTCTCTAACAATGCCCCCAACAAGGTATGTACTGTAGCCCAACTTTTTTGACAGTTTACCTATTTCTTCAAGATGGGCGATTATATGA
>JALTAS010000117.1 GCA_027058925.1 Persephonella sp. | reverse complement strand
GATACGGACAGTGTGGTAATCCATCATGTGGAGATGCAATGCTTTTTACAATAAAGGTAGATAAAGAAACAGATGTGATAACAGATGTTAAGTTCAAAACTTTTGGTTGTGGTTCTGCGATAGCTGTTTCTTCAGTTTTGACTGAAATGGTAAAAGGAAAACCTATAGATTATGCCTTAAATCTTACATATAAGGAAATATTTGAAGAGCTTGGAGGTCTTCCATCACAGAAGATCCACTGCACTAACCTTGGACTTGAAACACTTCATGTTGCGATAAAAGATTACCTATTAAAACAGGGAAGAGTTGAGGAAGCAAATAAAATACCAGACTGCATAGAAGAAGAGGAAGAAGAAGGAATAGATTTAGAACATATAGGATGATGAAAGACAGGAGAAAAGCTATAGCTTTATATTCAGGGGGTCTTGATAGCACTCTTTCAATAAAGCTGATTCAAAATCAGGGTATAGATGTTATCGCAGTTCATTTTTATACAGGTTTTTGCATCACAGAAACCAAAAGAAGAAGAGGAGAAAAAAAGCCTGACGGAACTCATTACATGAACCCAGCGTTAAAATACGCTGCAAAATATGGCTTTAAGCTGGAGATAGTTGATATTTCAGAAGATTACTTTGACATAGTAACAAACCCTAAATATGGATATGGATCTAACATAAACCCATGTATAGACTGCAGAGCTTTTATGTACAAGAAGGCAAAAGAACTGATGGATCAATTTGATGCTGACTTTATAATATCGGGAGAAGTTCTGAACCAGAGACCTATGAGCCAGCATCTAAAAGCTATGAAAATAATAGAAAAAGAGGCAGGAGTTGAAGGTCTTGTCCTAAAACCTCTTTCAGCAAAGGTACTGCCTCCTACTATCCCGGAAAAAAAAGGCTGGGTTGATAGGGAAAAATTAGAAGGAATAGTGGGAAGAAGCAGAAAAAGACAGCTCCAGCTTGCAAAACAGCTTGGTATAGATGAGTATGAACAGCCTGCAGGTGGATGCTGTTATCTTACAGATGAAAACTTTGCAAGGAAATACCTTGAGACTATAGCTGTTGAAAACAGAATAACAAGAGAGGATCTTTACCTTCTCACAATCGGAAGACATTTCAGACTACCTACCGGAACAAAGGTTGTCATATCAAGAAATGAAGGAGAAGGTAATTTTATAAAAGGTCTAAAAAATAAATACTGGTTTTTTGAACCTGTTGGAAAAGGAGCTGTTGCAATAGCAAAGACTATTGAAGAAAGAGCTTTAACAGATGAAGAAATAAAGATGATAGCTGATCTTGTTGCAAGGTACTGCAAAACAGATGAAAATGGTAAAATAAATATCAGATACTCATCACCTGAAAAAGAAAATATAAAAGGGTTAGTGGAAGGGCAGAGGTTGCAGGAAGAAACTATAGAAAGCTGGAGGATATAATGGATTTAGAAAAAATAAAACCAGATATAGTTCATGATGCTACAGGAACTTATTGCCCAATACCTATAACTGAGCTTGCAAAAGTTATGAAAAAGGCTAAAAAAGGGCAGATAGTTGAGCTTCTTGCTGATGACGAAGGAGCTGTTCAGGATGTTCCGGCCTGGTGCGAAACTACAGGAAATGAGTTTTTAGGTTATAAAGAGGAAGATGGGGTTTACATCTTCTACATAAAAAAAACACAGGATTAAAAAATGAGGATAACAGAAGAGACAAAAGTTTTTCACCTTCTTGAGGAATGTCCAGAAAGTGAACAGATTGTTAAAAAGTATTTCGGTTATTTTTACGAAAAAAAACTTGAGGACATAGCTCTAAAAAGGCTCAGTATAAGAGGAGCCTTTAATGTTCTTAATCTTCCAAAGCAACAAAGAGAGGAGTTCTTCAAAGAGCTCCACGAAAATTTAGGATTAGATGTACCAAAACCAAATCTGGAGAGAGAGTAATGCTTAAGACAAAAGAGCAGGAAGTAGAACAGGTTCTTGATATGATCAGACCAGCATTAGCCCTTGATATGGGCGATATAAGGCTGGTTAAAGTTGAAGATGATACTGTTTTTCTTGAACTGCTTGGTGCCTGTTCAACATGCCCTGTGCCGGATATCACGATGAAAGATGTAATAATTGTGGCAATAAAAAATTTTCTCCCGTGGGTTAAAAAGGTTCAGATCGGACAGCATAAATTTGATATTACAAAAGAGTAATGGAAATACCTGTTAACGGAGAAACAAAGGTTTATGGGATAATAGGTTATCCTGTCAAGCATTCAAAATCACCCCAATTTCAGACTGCCGCTTTTTTATCCCTAAAAATAAACGGAATTTATCTTCCATTTGAAGTAAAACCTGAAGATATTGAAGATGCTGTAAAAGGAATAAAAGCCCTTTCAATAAAAGGTATAAATGTAACAGTTCCCCACAAGGAAGAGGTCATAAAGTATCTTGATGAGGTTTCACAGGAAGTTAAATACATAGGTGCGTGCAACACAATCAAAAATACTGATGGATACCTGATTGGATATAATACAGATGCTTACGGATTTATAGAAGGTTTAAAGGAGATACTACCTGAACCGCATAAAAAAAGCTTCCTTATTATAGGAGCTGGAGGAGCTTCAAGGGCTGTTTTATACGGTCTAATAAATGAAGGTGTTCAGAATATAATAGTTGCAAACCGCACTGTTGAAAAGGTTTATCAGATCATTGAGGATTTTAAAACCCTGAACAGATTTGTTGACCGGATAATACAGCCTGTGAGCTTAGATCAGATAGAGAAAAAAATTGATAATGTAGATATTATTGTTAATACAACATCTGTTGGTCTTAAAGATGAAGATCTTCCATTATTTGATTACTCAAAAATAAAAAAAGATCATATTGTGATAGACATAATATACAAGAAAACAAAACTATTACAGGCAGCTGAAAAAAAAGGATGTTTATATCAGGATGGTCTTCCGATGCTTCTTTATCAGGGAACAAAAGCATTTGAGATATGGACAGGACAGAAAGCACCTGTTGAGGTGATGAGGGAGGTTTTGGAGAAAAAATAAAAATCCCCCTTGGCGGGGGAAAGGAGGGAGAGGGGAGGAGGTTTAGGAGAAAACTTAAGTGGACTAAACCTTCTACGGTA
>JALTAS010000116.1 GCA_027058925.1 Persephonella sp. | reverse complement strand
GTATGACTTCCTAATAATAAACGAAAATATAGAAGATAAAGAATCTTACATAGAAAATTCTGAAATGTCAGTTGGGATATTTAAAGACAAAGAAGGGGCGTAAAGGTGGAACATCAAACAATCTTAAGTATGATCGGATTTGGATCAAAAGAGAATCTTTACTGGATTTCTATCCTTTTATTTGCCGGAACCTATGCAATGATAATTCTGGAAAAATTTTTTCATCGGGTTCCGGCTGCTCTATTAGGGGGAACATTTGCTATCTTTCTTGGTGTTGTAACGCCCGAAGGAGCATGGGAAGCGATTGACCACAATACGATGTTCCTCCTTATAGGTATGATGATTATTGTTTCCGTGCTTATTGAGAGCGGATTTTTCTCAATACTTTCATCTATGGCACTTAGGATCACTAAAGGGGATCCTTTTAAGATAGTTTTAACTTTTACTCTGCTTACCGCTGTGTTGTCTGCATTTCTTGATAATGTGACTACAGTTTTGTTTATGGTGCCTATTTTAATATCAATAACCTCAAAACTGAAACTCAAACCAGTTCCCTTTATTATAGCCACAGTTCTTGCCTCTAACATCGGTGGAACAGCTACCTTGATTGGAGATCCACCTAACATCATCATAGGTTCTCTGGGAGGATTTACATTTATGGATTTTATTGTAAATATTGCTCCCATTGTTGTTTTAACCCACATAATAGGAACAGCTGTTTTTATAGGTATGATGAAGTTTCAGGGTCATCTTGAGGTTAAACTGACAGATGAAAAAGAACTGAAAAGGATAATTGAAGAGCAAAAAATAGAGTATGATGTTATTCTGATGAGAAAAGGACTAATTGTATTCGGAATAACGGTTATCCTGTTCTTCCTGCACCATATTTTACATCTTGAAGCAGGGACAATAGCACTGTTTATGGCATCTGTCTTGATGATATGGGCTAAGGAAAGTCCAGAAAAGATTTTTGAAAGGGTTGAATGGACAACCCTGATGTTTTTCCTGGGTCTGTTTGTTGTGATAGGTGGTCTTGAACATTCAGGAGTTTTTGAGGATGCTGCACATTTTGTGGCTGGTGTTATTACAGATCCCATGTCTGGAATACTTATCCTTGGAGGACTTTCAGCTTTCATTTCAGGAATAGTTGACAACATTCCTTTTACAATGGCTATGTCGTATGTTCTTATTGATCTTGCAAAAACGGCAACATTCAATGTGGAGCCTCTCTGGTGGGCACTTGCCCTCGGTGCATGCCTTGGAGGAAATCTAACGATCATAGGCGCTTCTGCAAATGTTGTTGCGGCTGGCCTTTCTGAAAGAGAAGGATATCCCATAAAGTTTTTTGATTTTATAAAACAGGGAACACCGGTAACTGTTGTAACTGTGATAGTTGCCCTTGGACTGTTATGGCTCAAGTATGCTGTATTTGGTGTATAAATTTATATCTTTTTATTAAAAAATCCTTTCTGGGGCTGTTTTACAGTCCCGCTCTGATCATATTTTTGCGGTTCATCAAAAATAGTTGAAAAAATCTCTTCTATAAACTGTGCATTTCCTGCTGCCAGAGTTAAATTAATCTGGCTGAGGTTTTTTATCTGGTTTAATTTCTCTTCAAAACCTTTAAAATCTTTTGCACTGAACTTAGAAAGATCAGATAGTATCTGCCTTTTTTCTTCAATAACCATGTTTAGCTTTTCCACCTGTTTACTGTCCTTGACAGTAGTAATAAGAAGCTCTTTTTCTTCTTCAAGCTTTCTGATCAGATCATCAAGCAGTTTGTCTATTTTTTTGTTCATTGGCCTATTTTCACATGTTTTCATATCTTATTATAACATCGTACAATTGGAGAATTTTGTCTATAATTTCTTTAGATTCTTTATACATCTTTTTAGCCAGCTCTACAGCTTCTTTGAAGTTCCCTTCTCTTGCTTTTTTTATGGAATTAATCCCTAAGCTGTGGAGATTTGCGTGAGGTTGCTCTATAGATCTAAATATATTAGTCGCTTCAATCCCATATTTCTCAATTTCTGTTTTTCCCTCTGAGTAGTACCATTTTCCTAAATTACACTGTGTATGATCTGTAGGAAGCCATTCAATCTTTCCTTCTAAAGAGAGCGATACTTTTTCCATCCATACCGCATGATCAACAATTCTTTTGAGTAGTTCAATATCAAAACTTTTTCTGTCTGAAGTTAGACTGTTCCAGATAGGAATATACTCTTCCAAGTTTTTGCTTGTTTTCTGGGAAACATTTTCTGCCAGAATAACTATATTTTTCAAAAGAGATTCTATTCCTCTTATATCCTGAATAATAACCTTTAGATTTTCTGAAATCTTTAATATCTCTTCGTATGCTTCATCTATTTTCTGGGATATGCTGTCATTTTTTTCTTTTACGCTGGAAAATATTTTTGATATCTCTTCAGAGTTTTCTGTTATTTTGGTTATGGTTTTTTTAACAGTTGAGACCTCGTTTACATTTTTGTTTGTGTCGGAGATGATCTTCTCTATTACAGATCCTATGTTTTCTATGTTCTGAGAAGCCTTTGTTGCTAAATTCCTGACCTCGTCAGCAACAACAGCAAATCCTTTACCATGTTCCCCTGCTCTTGCAGCTTCAATAGCAGCGTTCAAAGCAAGAAGGTTTGTCTGGTTTGAGATATCAGATATCATATTCAGGATGTCTCTTATACCGTTTATGTTATCTTTTAGTTTATCCATTGATTTAACAAGCTCTGTCATTGCATTTTCTGACATATTAATAATACCAACCGTTTCTTCAATAGAGGCATCTGCTTTATATACCATATCCCTAAGTGATTTTTGGAAGCTATGTACTTCGTCCACATGATTCTGTATATCACCAAGCAGGTTTGATATGTGATCTGTGCGTTGAAATATCTCTTTCAGATGCTCATAATAGGATTCCACCTCAACTTTTATCTCAAATCCGGCACCTGATGTTAAAGAACTGTTGTAAACAGCCTTTGCAAAAGCAGGAAGGATATCTTTTACTGTATCTTTTGGGGTTTGAGGTTTATTTATTTGTTTTTCTTCAGAACTTTTTTTAAAAAACATCTTTTCACTCCTTTAAAGTTTTTAATATCTGATTTTTTATTTTATTTGCAGGTAAAGGT
>JALTAS010000115.1 GCA_027058925.1 Persephonella sp. | reverse complement strand
ATATAGGATACACCTTTACAGACAGAAATAATGGAACAGACGAAGGAAATTTTGAGGTCAGAAGGGGATACTTTGTAACAAAATTTTTCTTCAATGAAAAGGATCATTTCAGATTTACACTTGATGTAACAAAACAGAACCACAACGAAGATCCGGATGAAGGAAAGGAGATCAACTTTAAGATAAAGCATCTTTACCTTTATAAAGATATCTCAAAAATAATACCTGCAACAGCATTTGAGCTTGGTATAGCACATACATCATGGCTTGATTATGAAGAACATTCAGGTTGGTGGTTTAGATCCATTTCAAAAACATTTTATGAGTCTAAAGATGGTGCCCATCTTCTCCCTTCAGCAGATGCAGGAATAGAGTTTAAAACAAAAACAGAATACTTTTCTGCAGAATATGGTGTGTTTGATGGTGAAGGGTATGATCATATAGGAAGAAAAGACAAAGGTGATAAAGGAAACAAACCTATGATAGAAGGCAGGGCAACATGGCACATACTTGGTGGTGGAAAGAAAAAACCCAAACCCCTTTCACAGACATACGCAAATGTATCACTCCATGCATTAAACAGCTTCAACCATAGAGGATCAGACAAAGATCTCACTGTTTACCAGATACACGGTGTTTATAACCAGCCTTTATTCCTTGTGGCCGGTCAGTATATAAAGTCTGACTGGTATAAAGGATCAGAAAACAAAGGGAATGGGTACTCATTTAACTTTGAGATCAGACCTGTTTTGGAACACAAGATATCAATTTTCGGAAGATACGACAGATGGAACTCTAAGAAGGACACATACGACAGAAAGATGTACATATACGGTATCGCATGGCATATGAACAAGTATGTAACATGGATTGTAAATGGAATAACAGCAGATTATGATAAGGTTGACAGCAAAGATTACAAAAAATATATGATAACTGCAGAAGTTCATTATTAAAGGAGGATTAAAAATGAAAAAATTTACGGCAGGTGTTGTTGTAGCAGGATTGTTAAATGTAGCGATCGCCGGAGAAACAATAAATGGAGCAGGTGCAACATTCCCTTATCCTGTATATGCGGCCTGGGCTTACATGTATTATAAAGAAACAGGTATAAAGCTGAATTACCAGTCTATCGGATCAGGTGGTGGAGTTAGACAGATAAAAAACAGAACGGTTGATTTTGGAGCATCTGATGCTCCTCTTCCACCAGAAAAGCTTGATAAATACAAACTTTATCAGTTTCCTGCAATAATAGGCGGGGTTGTTCCTGTCGTTAACATTCCAGGTGTAAAATCCGGCCAGCTTAAACTTGATTCAAAAGCTATATGCAACATATACCTTGGTAAAATCAAATACTGGGATAACAAACATCTAAAAAAAATAAACCCAGAACTGAACCTTCCCCATAAAGAGATACAGGTAGTTCACAGGGCTGACGGCTCAGGAACAACAGCGATATTTACAACATACCTTTCAGGTGCATGTCCAGAATGGAAGGAAAAGGTAGGATCAGGAAAAGCTGTCAAATGGCCTGTTGGAATAGGTGGGAAAGGAAATGAAGGTGTTGCAAACTATGTTAAAAGATTGAAATACTCAATAGGATATGTTGAGTTTGCCTACGCAAAGCAAAATAAGCTTGCATACACTCTCCTGAAAAACCCTGCAGGAAATTTTGTTGCACCAAGCATAGAAACATTTAAAGCAGCGGGAGCCACAGCAAACTTTGATCCTAAAAAAGATTTTTATCTCTGGATGGTAAATGCACCAGGAAAGAAAGCATGGCCTATAGCAGGAGCTTCATTTATTCTTGAGGCGAGAGAAAAAACAGAAACAAACAAAAAGGTAAACAGATTTTTCAAGTGGGCTTTTGAAAAAGGGGACAAAATCGCAGAAAGACTTGATTATGTTCCTCTTCCAGAAAAGTTGAAACAGAAAATATTTAATTACTGGAAAGAAAAAGGAATTCATCCATAAAAGGACTTTCCAATCACATCCCTGCCTGCTAATCTTAGCACTTTTTCATGGGCTTTTATGCCCATTTTTGTTATAATGAATACAGATATAAATCAGGTAGGAGTAATGAAAAAAATAGGAAAACCACCCTTGAAAGATATATTTTTCGGGATAATTTCCTTTTCTGCTTCTTTTCTTGTATTAACACTGATCCTTCTGATAATTTTAGTCCTCTACAAAGAATCATCTCTGGCGATTCATAGGTTTGGAATAATCAACTTTATAATAACCCAGAACTGGGATCCTGTTAAACAGATATTCGGCGCAGCAGCTCCACTTTTTGGAACTGTTGTTATAACAATTTTATCTCTAACTCTGGCAATCCCTATGGCTCTGGGAATAGCTATCTTTTTGGCTGAGGTTTCCCCCCATTTTTTAAAAACACCTGTAGGAATTGCTATAGAGATGCTCGCAGCTATCCCGAGTATCATATACGGAATGTGGGGGCTTTTTACACTGGCACCAATAATGTCAGAATACATAGAACCTGCCATTCAGAAAACATTGGGACAGATCCCTTTAATAGGAAAGATATTTGAAGGGACACCTCAGGGAATTGATCTTTTTACAGCAAGTGTAGTTTTAAGCATTATGATCATTCCTTTTATAGCAAGTGTGGCAAGAGACTCACTTAATCTTACTCC
Source organism: Persephonella sp. (assembly GCA_027058925.1). Lineage (GTDB taxonomy): Bacteria > Aquificota > Aquificia > Aquificales > Hydrogenothermaceae > Persephonella_A. Next base: position 9,484 of record JALTAS010000115.1, on the reverse strand, counting down.
TGACCTTATGAAAGAGTCTGCTTATGCACTTGGTGCAACAAAATGGGATGTTGTGAAGGATGTTATGATACCTTATGCAAAACTGGGAATTTATGGGGGAATTGTTTTAGCCCTTGGGAGGGCTTTAGGAGAAACAATGGCTGTTGCTTTTGTCTTAGGAAACAGACACGAGATTACAACATCTCTGTTTGATGCTGCTGCAACAATAACAGTTACCCTTGCAAATGAGTTCACAGAGGCTGATTCAGATATATACTTATCATCTCTTTTTTATCTTGCCCTTATACTGTTTGTTCTCAGCTTTGTGATACTTGCTCTGGCAAAATTCTTTCTCCTTAAAGCTGAAAGGGGATACTCAAGATGAGATATGAAGAAAGATACGTAAGAAGAAGGAAGATAATAAGCTGGATTGCTCTTTCTTTATCAACAGCTGCTGCTTTTTTTGGATTGTTCTGGCTCGGTTTTATACTGTTTGATGTTTTGAGACACGGTATATCAGGTCTTAACCTTGAGCTTTTCACAGAAGATCCTGCTCCCCCCGGAATACCCGGTGGAGGACTGAGAAACGCTTTTGTCGGCCAGCTTGAGATAGTGTTTTTTGCTGTGATTATAGGTGTTCCTGTAGGAATGCTTGCAGGAATTTTTATTGCAGAGTATGCGAGAGGAACAAAATTTTCAAAAACTGTATCTATACTATCAGACATAATGGTTAGCGTCCCATCTATAGTTGTTGGAACTTTTATCTATGCTATACTCGTTAAACCCATAGGTCATATCAATTTAGGTGGTATTCTGGCTGTGGCATTTCTTTCTGCTATACTGTCCTTCCTATTTGGCTCAATTCTAAACCTGTTCACAACAAACATACTGCTCAAAATAGTAAGGATATCTTCAGAAAGGGCAGTTAAACTGCTAAATCTTACAACTACGCTTATAACAGTTCTTTTTGGTGTTTTTTTGTTTGTCTTTCTCCTTCCAAAATTGGTGGACAAAATTCAGGGATTCAACGGTTGGGCAGGTGCTGCAGCCCTTGCATTTATTATGATACCTGTTGTTCTAAGAACAACCGAGAATATGCTCTCTCTTGTTCCCTGGTCTTTGAGAGAGGCAGCATTTGCACTTGGGGCATCTTATTACAATGTTATAAAAGATGTTGTGATCAGGGCAGCAATGACAGGAATTCTAACAGGAATTATACTATCAATATCAAGAGTTGCAGGAGAAACAGCTCCTTTACTTTTTACATCTTTTAATAACTCTTACTTCACAACGAACATGAATGAGCCTATATCTTCACTTACAGTAACAATATTTGTTTATGCTACAGGTCCTTACGAAGACTGGCATACAAAAGCATGGGCAGCTTCTTTCGTTATCACTTTCTTTATACTGTTTGTTACCGTTATTGCAAGATATATATTACATCTGAAATACAGAGGGTAGGTGGATAAATGGCTGATAGGGAAAAAATAAAGGTTAAAGATTTTTATTTCTGGTATGCTGGTTCAAAAGATCCAGCACTGAAAAAGATAAATATTCCTGTTTATGAAAAAAAGGTAACAGCACTTATAGGCCCATCAGGATGCGGTAAGACTACTCTTCTTAGATCATTCAACAGAATGCATGATCTCTATCCTGGAAACAGATATAAAGGAGAAATACTGTTGGATGGGGAAAATATACTGAAAGATGATTATGATCTTATAAAACTGAGATCAAAAGTAGGTATGGTTTTTCAAAAACCAACACCATTTCCAATGAGCATATTTGACAATGTTGCATATGGACTTAAGCTGAGAGGAATAAAAGACAAAAGGATACTGGAAGAAAAGGTTGAGAAAGCATTAAAGCAAGCTGCTTTGTGGGATGAAGTAAAAGATAGGTTAAAAGATTCTGCATCTGGTCTGTCTGGCGGTCAGCAACAGAGGCTTGTTATAGCAAGGGCTCTTGCTGTTGAGCCAGAAGTTCTTCTTTTTGACGAACCTACATCAGCCCTTGACCCAATATCAACAAGTAAGATAGAGGAACTTGTTGTATCATTAAAAGAGACCGTAACGATAATAATCGTTACACACAACATGCAGCAGGCTGCAAGAGTTTCTGATTACACAGCATTTATGTATCTTGGAGAACTTATTGAGTTTGATAAAACTGATATCATATTTACAGCACCTAAAGAAAAACTGACAGAGGATTACGTCAGTGGAAGATTTGGATAAAGGGGGAAATTATGCTTTTAAAACCAAGACTTGAAAAAATTAGAGACAGCCTTATAAAGATGGCTGAGCTTGCAGATCTTATGATTGAAAATGCTGTCAAAGCTATAATTGAGCATAACCCTGAGTACCTCAAAGTTGTTGATGAACTTGAGCCTCAGGTTGATCAGATGGAGGTAGAAAATGAGACTCTGATAATAACAACAATAGCAAGATTTCAGCCTGAAGCAAAATATCTGAGAATGCTTGTTATGGATCTATTTGTCAACAGGGATCTTGAGCGTATAGGAGATCATGCAGAAAATATAAAAGAGCAGGCAGAAAGGATTTTAACAAAACCTAAACTTAAAGAGTATGTTGATCTCCCTGTTATGACGGATATAGTTATAGGTATGGTCAGGGACGCGGTGAAATCACTTGAGACTTTAGATACAGAACTTGCAAGAGAGGTTATATCAAGAGACGATAAGGTTGATGCTCTTCACGAACAGATAATAAGAGAGATATACACATATATGGTTGAGGATCCCAAAAATATAAAAGTTGGAATAAGACTGATAACTGTATCATCAAACCTTGAAAGGGTTGCAGATATAGCAACAAACCTTGCAGAAGAAGTTATTTATATGAAAGAAGGAAAGATGCTCAGACACCAGAACTTAGGTGAGTAATGGAAGAAAGCCTTAAAGACACTCTTATTGGTTTTCTTGATTTCCTTAAAGAAGGGCTTATCGTTATTGATCAGAACAAAAACATACAGTACATGAACAGATATGCGAAAGATCTACTGAATGTGAAAAATCCCGAAGGAAAAAGGTTTTCACAGGTTGTTAAAAACAACTATCTTTACTCACTGATAAGTGCAGATATAAAAAATGAGCTGAAAGAAGAGATCATTATAGACGACGATATATTCCTGGCCAAAGTTTTAAACATAAATGGAAAAAAGGTTATCCACTTTCAGGACATAACACCTTTTGAGATTTACAAACAGGCAAAAAAAGATTTTGTTTCAAATGTATCCCACGAACTTAAAACACCAATCACAGTTCTGAAAGGTGTTATTGAAACATTAGAGAATGAAGATAAGATGGAAGTGATAAAGGGCTTTTTAAAAAAAGCAAAAAAAAGAATTCATCAGATGGATAGCCTGATTAACGACCTTCTCATACTTGCAAAGTTAGAATCAAAAGAGGAAAAAATACAAAAGAAAAAGGTTAAACTTAGAGGAGTTGTAAATCAGATAATTGATGATCTTCAGCATATAGCTTCCGAAAAAAGCGTTAAAGTCAAAAACTCTGTTTATTCTGATTTCACAGTTTTTGTTGATGAGAAAAAATTCAGCATCTTACTGAAAAACCTTATTGAAAATGCGATAAAATACAACAAACAGGGAGGATTGGTTTCTGTAACAGCTGAGCAAAAGGACAGATATGTCCTTATAGCAGTTTCAGATACAGGTATAGGAATTCCCAAGGAAAGCCTTCCACTTATCTTTGAGAGATTCTACAGGGTGGACAAATCAAGAAGCAGAAATGTTGGAGGAACAGGGCTTGGACTCTCTATAGTAAAGCACATAGCCGAGGCTCACAACGGAAAAGTTGAAGTAGAAAGTCAAATCGGAAAAGGTTCAAAGTTTATAGTAAAACTACCGGTTGAGTAACTATGCTTGTAATTTTTACAGATCTTGATGGATCTCTTCTAAATCATGATGATTACTCTTACAAAGATGCCCTTCCATCACTGAACAGAATAAAAAAGTTAAAAATCCCCCTCATATTCACATCAAGCAAAACAAGAATTGAGATTGAACTGCTCCAGAAAGAGATAGGCATAAAAGAACCATTTATAGTAGAAAATGGAGCAGCTGTTTTCTTTCCTGAAAACTACAGAGGCTTTAAGCTTGATCTGCCTGAATACAACGGATACAGAACACTTATTTTAGGTAAAGATTACAACCATATAAGACAATTTATCAATAAAATCAGAGGAGAAATTCCCATTAAAGGATTTGGGGATATGAGTGTTGAAGAGATAGCAAAGTTAACAGATCTTCCTGTTGAAAAAGCAAGATACTCAAAGATGAGGGAGTTTACAGAACCTTTCATATTAGAAGACAGATCAAAACTTCCCTTGCTTGAAAAAAAAGCAGAAGAATACGGACTTAAGATTACCAGAGGAGGAAGGTTTTACCATCTTATAGGAAAAAATCAGGATAAAGGAAAAGCTGTAAAACTAACAGCAGATATTTTCAGAAAAAATATAGGCCGGATAACAACAGTCGGCATAGGAGACAGTAAAAATGATCTTCCAATGCTTCAAGTCGTTGACATTCCTGTTCTAATACCCAAAATTAATATGGAGTATGAGAGTATCAATATCCAGGGCATTATCAGGGCTTCTTATCCAGGAAGTAAAGGCTGGAACGAGGTTGTTTGGAGATTAATTGATGAATTTGAAAAAAACAGGCATTGATCTATTCCTTTATGGAATAGAGTCTGTAAAACCTGAAAATCTAATTCCTGAAAAGATCTGTTTGGAAAACAGCTCTATACAGATAGAAGGAGATAAATATTCCATTAAAAATGGAGTATATATATTCGGAAGCGGAAAAGCATCTGTTGAGATGGCAAAGGCCATAGAAAAAATGTTGTTAGACTACATCATAGATGGGACTGTTGTATGTAACTACACACAAAAACTGAAAAAAATAAAAGTTATTGAAGGAAGCCATCCTGTACCAGATGAAAAAAGCCTTATAGCAGGGGAAACTCTACTAAAAAAGATCTCATCACTAAAAGAAAATGACTTTTTTATATTCCTTCTATCAGGGGGAAGTTCAGCCTTAATAGAAAAACCTGTTCCTCCTGTAACCCTTCAGGATCTTCAAAAAACAACACAGATTCTTTTGAAACATTCTGTTCCCATTGAAGAGATAAACATTGTGAGGAAACATCTATCCCTGATAAAAGGAGGACGATTAGGACATTCCACAAAAGCAAAAGGAATAGTACTGGTTATATCTGATGTTATAGGGGATGATCTTTTTACAATTGGCTCTGCCCCTTTATATTACGATCAATCAACATACGAAGATGCCTACAACATCCTGAAAAAACACAACATATTTGACGACCTTCCAGATAATGTTAAAAAAGTGATTAAAAAAGGAATAAAAGGTGAGATAAAGGAAACCCCAAAAAAAGAAAATCCAAATATAAAACATTACATAATAGGAAGTAATATAGACGCTCTGAAAAAAATAAAACAGAAAGCAGAAAAATTTATGAAAACATACATAATGACATCACAGCTAAAAGGAGAAGCAAAAGAGGTTGCAAAGGCAATAGTTTCAATAGGTAAAGAGATTAAAAAAAGTTCTAATCCCTTTAAACCTCCTGTATGCCTTCTTTTTGGAGGAGAAACTACGGTAACGGTAAAAGGGAATGGAAAGGGAGGGAGAAATCAGGAACTGTGCCTTTCTGCCCTTATAGAGATAAAAGACACAAAAAATATCGTTTTTTTATCAGGAGGAACCGACGGCATAGATGGGAACTCTGAAGATGCAGGGGCTGTAGTTGACAGCTCTTCTTACAAGAAAGTAAAAAAATTAGGTCTCGATCCATACAAATATCTTGAAAACAACGATTCAAACAGCTTTTTTACAAAAATCGAAGACAACATAAAAACAGGCTATACAGGGACAAATGTTATGGACATAACAATAATATTGGTTGGAGGATGATATGTTAGTACTGCCAAGGGCAAGATTTTCAACAGCTCTGAGGGATGATGCCAGAAAAAAAATAGAACGTTTAGGATATGCTGATATCGTTGTTGGGATACCATCTTACTACAGCCAGTTTACTATATCACATGTTGTTGAACAGGTGGCAAAAGGGCTTGACAAGTATTTTAATGACAAAAAATGTTTGATTTTTATATCTGATGGAGGATCAACAGATGACACAAGAGAGGTAGCACGAGAGATAGATATCTCAAAGTACAACATAGAAAAAATAGTTACAATTTACAGAGGTGTTCCAGGAAAGGGATCCGCATTAAGGGCTGTTTTTGAAGCTGCGGAATTTTTGAGAGCAGAAGCTGTTGCAACATTTGATTCTGATCTGAAATCCATAACACCAGAATGGGTTAAAAACATAATAGAACCGATATACGAAGGTTACGACTATGTATGCCCATATTACAAAAGATATAAATTTGATGGGACGATAACAAACACAATAGCCTACAACCTTACCAGAGCATTATACGGCTACAGAATAAGACAGCCTATTGGTGGAGATTTTGGAATGTCAAGAAAACTTATAAAAGATTACCTTGACAAAGATGTTTGGGAGACAGATGTTGCAAAATTTGGGATAGATATATGGATGACAACAACCGCGATTGTTGATGGGTATAAAGTATGTCAGGCAAGATTAGGGGCTAAGATACATCAGGAAAAGGATCCAGGTAAAGATCTTTCCCATATGTACAGGGAGGTTGTTGGAACAATATTCAGGCTCATGGAAAGTTACGACTACTTCTGGAAAAAGGTTAAAGGATCAAAAGATGTTCCTGTTATTGGTGATTTTGTCGGCATGGAACCTGAACCTTTTGAAATAGATCAGCAAAGCCTTATTGAATACTTTAAATTAGGTTACAACAACTTCGGTGGTGTATGGAGATCAATTTTGGAACCTGAGGATTTCAAAATAATTGAAAAACTCTTTATGGAGGAAAAACCTGAAAACTTTATAATGCCTATAGAAACTTGGGTCAGAATTGTTTACAGATATGCAGATTACTTCCATACAACACCAAGACAAAAATTCAAAGTTCTTGATACAATGATACCTCTGTACAATGGAAGGGTTGCTTCTCTTGTTAATGAACTTAAAGACAAAACAGATGAAGAAGCAGAAGAGTACTACAGCAAACAGGCAGAAATATTTGAAGACATGAAGGACTACCTTATAAAACTGTGGGATTAGGAGGGTCAGATGGCTGATTTTTTTCAAAATGGAGTTATAACAACTTTGCAGAAACTTGGAAGCAGATCACTTGAAGAGCTTGAGTATGAGCTTGAGCTTTTTGCACAGAGAAGAAATATGGTTCTCCTGCTTCCATCCCTATACTCTGAGTTTGAAGGTCCTGCTATGCCTAAGATCGTAGAGGAACTTAAAAAAATAAGATACCTTTACAAAATAGTCCTTTCTTTAGACAGGGCTTCAGAGGAAGAGTTCAGAAAAGTAAAAAGAATAATGTCAGATATACCTACACAGGTTGATGTTATATGGCATGATGGTCCCAAAATGCAGAAGCTGTATAACTTGCTCAGAGAAGCAGGTTTTAATGTGGATATTCCCGGAAAAGGAAGGTCTGTATGGATGTCATTAGGCTACATTCTGTCAGATGTAAAAGCTTATGCGATTGCCCTTCATGATTGTGATATCGTTAACTACTCAAGAGAACTTCCTGCAAGGCTTTTTTATCCAGTTGTTTCACCGGCTCTTGATTTTGAGTTTGCTAAAGGTTATTACGCAAGGGTAACAAATAAACTGTACGGAAGAGTCACAAGACTGTTCTACACTCCACTGATAAGAGCTTTAATGAAAATATTAGGCTACAAACAGTTCTTGGTCTACCTTGACAGCTTTAGATACGCCCTTTCCGGAGAGTTTTCATTTATAAGAAGTTTAGCAAGAGGAATAAGAATATCCCCCACTTGGGGACTTGAAGTTTCAATGCTGAGCGAGGTTTACAACAACACATCTTTTAACAGGGTTTGTCAGGTTGAGGTAATGGAAACCTATGAGCACAAACACCAGAAGCTGAAAAAAGGAACACCTTCTGAAGGTCTCGTTAAGATGGCTTCAGATATAGCGAAAACACTTTTCAGGGTTCTAGCACACGACGGGTTTGTTTTTTCAAACGGCTTTTTCAGAACACTGATAACAACCTACCTGCAGGAAGCCAGATACGCTATAGAAAAATACAATGCACTATCCCTCATAAACGGTCTTGAGTACGACAGACACAGTGAGATAGAAGCTATAGAGGCTTTTGTTCAGGCATTAAAGATCGCAGAAGAGGATTTCAGAAAGGATCCCATAGGTGTTCCTCTAATGTCCGCATGGGTTAGAGTAAGGGCTGCTCTTCCTGACATTTCAGAAAAACTGATACAGGCTGTAAGAACAGATAATGAAGATTTTTAAAACTCCCACAGAGCGGTAGTAAGGTATTTTTCTCCCCCGTCAGGACAGACAAAAACAACAACGCCTTCTTTTATCTCCCTTGCTATCTGTATAGCAGCCTCAAAAGCAGCACCGGAAGACTGTCCAACAAAAACACCCTCTTTTCTGGCAAGCTCCCTTGCTCTCTGATATGCTATATCAGTCCCTATAAACATAGTTCTGTCAAGCCTGTTCTCATCAAAAATTCCAGGTTTTATTGATGTTTCTATATATTTAAGACCCTCAATACCGTGAAACGGGCTATCAGGCTGGACACCTATTATCTGTATGTCAGGATTGAATATTTTCAGCCTTCTTCCAGTTCCCATTATTGTTCCACCGGTTCCTATACCAGCTATAAAATGGGTTATTCTGTGGTGTGTCTGCTCCCATATTTCAACAGCTGTTGAGTAAAAGTGAGATCTCCAGTTAGCATCATTGTTATACTGATCAATATAGCAGTATTTTTCAGGATATTTCTCAATAAGATCTCTCACAAAAAGGATAGCCCCATCTGTACTTTGAAGAGGATCAGTGTAATGTATTTTTGCACCGTATGCCTGAATAATCCTTTTCCTTTCCTCACTAACATTTGACGGCATAGCAAGCTCAACCCTGTATCCTAAGGCTGTACCAACCATAGCAAGAGCTATACCTGTGTTTCCGGATGTTGCATCAAGTATTATTTTGTCTTTTGTCAGCTTCCCTGATTGAATAGCCTCAAGTATCATCCTTGTTGCAGGTCTGTCTTTTACAGAACCCCCCGGATTATAACCTTCAAGCTTTGCATATATCTCAACAGGTTTATCTTTCAGATCTTCAGGAAGAGATTTTTCCAGTTTTAACAGAGGTGTGTTTCCAACAAGCTCAAGTATTGAGGTTCTTGTTTTTCTAACCGGTTCATCATGCTCTCCTAAAATCCACAATTCCCGTCACCTTCATCTATTATATATATTTGTATATAAAACTATAAAATTCTATCCTTTTTCAGACAGTTTTTGAAGTGCCTTTTTTAAAGCTATTTGAAGG
>JALTAS010000114.1 GCA_027058925.1 Persephonella sp. | reverse complement strand
GTTTCAGGTTTTATTGATAATATCTTTTCTTTTGTTGTATCGTTAGGTGTTAGTTTTGATAGCTGTATTAAAAATTTATCAAACTCAAGAAGCTTAAGATCTTTTTCTCTCATGTTTTCTATTTTTACCAAAATATTCCTTTACCTCCTTTTTTCCTGAAAAATAATGATTTTTTTGATATTTTCAAGCCTGTTTTCTGTATCTTGAAGGATCAATCCGGTATTTTTTAAGAAGTTTTTGTAATGACTGCCTCTCAATTTTTGCAAGTTTTGCAGCCTGTGATATATTTCCTCCTGTGATTGAGAGAAGAACACCAAGATATGTCTTCATAAATTTTTCTGTGTAGCTTTTTTTTGCCTTGCTGTATTCAAGGGGAAAATCCTCAACTACCATTTTTACTTCAGGATCAAGGTGTTTTACCTCAATAAACTGTTCATCCTCTGCAAGTATGATCGCTTTTGATATAATGCTTTCAAGCTGTCTTATATTTCCAGGCCAGTCATACTTTATCAGTATCTCAAGAGCATCAGGTTTTATTCCAGCCACATTTTTATCGTACTTTTTGTTGTACTCATCAATAAAATGTTTGACAAGAAGTGGAATATCATCTTTTCTTTCCCTTAATGGGGGGATTTCTATCTTAAATCCTCCTATTCTATAGTACAGATCATCTCTGAACTGTCCCTCATCAACCATCTTTTTCAGATCCCTGTTGGTTGCTGCAACAATCCTGACATCAACCTTGATAGATTTTTCATCTCCTATCCTTCTTATCTCTTTACTCTCAAGAAATCTCAGGAATTTTGCCTGAATGTCAAAAGGTACCTCACCTATCTCATCAAGAAAAACAGTTCCCCCGTCAGCTTTTTCTAATATTCCTTTCTTATCCTCCGCTGCTCCTGTAAATGCTCCTTTCTTATACCCGAAAAATTCTGCTTCCATCAGTTCTCCTGATATATTTGCACAGTTAACAGCAATAAAAGGTTTTCCTTTCCTTGGGCTTAACTCATGTATTCCCCTTGCTATTAATTCTTTACCTACACCGCTTTCACCATATATGAGAACTGTGTTGTCAAAAGGTGCGATCTTTTTAACAAACTCTATAATGCTGAGCATGGTAGGGTTCTTTGTTATTATAAAATCAATATCAGATCTTCTTATCTCAAGTTCCTGTTTAAGTTTTTGATTTTCTTTAAGTATTTTTGCCTTTTCTACAGCTTCTTCTATAAGCTTCCACACTTTTGGGTCATTAAAATCAACAGGTTTAGTGATATAGTGGAAAGCACCTTCCTTCATGCACTTTACGGCATTCTCAATCGTTCCGTAGGCTGTCATTACTATAAAACTTGTTATTCTGTTGAATTTTCTCATCTTGATAAGGAATTCTTCCCCTGTCATTTCGGGCATTCTCATGTCGGAAAGAACAAGGTCAAAATCATCGTTTTTTAATAGTTCCAGAGCTTTTTTAGCTTTAGATACAGTTTTTACTTTGTAACCTTCATCTTCAAGAATGACTTCAAATGACTGGAGTATGTCTTCCTCATCATCAACTATCAGGATCTTTCCTTTTTCCATATCTCATTCCTCCGACAGGGGAAGTTTTATTATAAACTCAGTTCCCTCTCCTTCTTCACTGACAACTTCTATCTTACCACTGTGGTCTTTTACTATCCTGTTCACAACAGAAAGACCTAATCCTGTTCCCTTTTCTTTTGTTGTAAAAAATGGGTCAAATATGTCGTCAATAAGATCATCAGGTATTCCTGGACCGCTGTCCTTTATTGAAACAACAGCATACTGTTCATTTTTTGTCAGCTTTATCTCTATCTTTCCCTTATGGTTCATAGCTTCTGCTGCATTTATGAGAAGGTTGATAAAAATCTGTTGTAAAGCACTTTTATCGCCGTATGTAAATATTCCTGATCTTAGCCTTTTATAAACTTTTATATCTTTTTTCTTTGAGTCCGGGATAGCAAAATCTATTGAGGAGAGAAGTATTTCTCTAAGTTCTACATTTTCGGCCTTGTAATAAGAAGGTTTTGCGTAATTCAGCAACCTGTTTATAATCTCTGCCGCTCTTGAGCTGTTTTTTTCTATCTTCTCTGCAAGTTCTATAATTTTGTTGTCTTTAAGCCTGTTTCCTCTTTTTTTGATAGCAAAAGCTGATGCAGATATTGCTGCAAGGGGGTTTTTGATGTCGTGGGAAAGGCCTGCTGCCATCTTTCCTATTACAGCATGCTTTTCTGTTTCAAGTAGCTGAGCTTCAAGATTTTCCTTTTCTGTCACATCTTCAATAACTATAACTACTTTGTCCACATCAACATTTTCTGAAGATATTAAGGGAAGGGCTTTTATTCTATAAATTGATCCTTTTCTGTTTATAGAGGACAGTATTGTATCTATGGTTTTTTTGTTCTGTATTACCTGTTTTATCTCTTCTTTTAATGGCTGTATTTCTGGAACTATATCAAATATCTCACCAACAGGTTTTTTTCCTGTCAGATTTTCCAGTGCTTTGTTTGCCCTTTCTATTTTGAACTCTTTGTTTATTATGGCTATCCCTATATCTACAGACTCAAAAGTTTTTTCAAGAAGTTCCTGCAGTTTGTTGATCTCTTTGAAGTATATTGTCTTGGTTATAGATATAGCAACAGAGTTTGCGTATGTGGACAGGTACTCTATCTCTTTTGGAGATATTCCCTCTTTTTTGTAAACCCCTAATACACCTATCTTTTCCTTGTCGCTTTTCAGAGGCAGGAATATATGTTTTTCGTCGTCTGAAATAGTTATTTTGTTTATCTTTTCAAACTTTTCCTCAAGGTAGTTTTTCACATAAGGAAAAAATCCGCTTTTTTTGAAAACATAATAATGGTTTGTGTTGACATACAGGATAACCCCTGAATAACCTAAGTTGTGAAGGCCTTCAACTACCCTTTCAGCTATATCCTCTATTTCTGAAGGTGAAAGAGTATAGTTACTGAGCTTAAAGATCTCTTTCAGTTTTTTGTATGTTATTTTTAATTCATCATCAAGTTCAGCATACTGTTTCTGTATTTCGCTATTTATTGCCCTGTCAACAAAATCTCTGTACCTTTTTTTCTCCTTTTCTATCTGTTGGAATAAGTTTGACACACCTTCTCTTATAAAATATATAAC
>JALTAS010000113.1 GCA_027058925.1 Persephonella sp. | reverse complement strand
TGATTATACCGATAACAACCAGAAGCATAAAAAAGACAATAATTATTACAAGTTTTTCCATTCTTTTACACCTTTTATAAAAATAGATTTTAAAAATTATATAACAAATATGGTTAATAAATACTAACCCGTAATGTGGTAGAATTAGATTAAGGAGGTGATAAAAATGGAAAACAGCTGGTGGGAATTGGCAGGAATTATTTTCTTTTCTTTTATGGTTATTACTGTCGGCCTTATATGGGCTCTGGCTATTAAAGCAAGTTATAACGAAGAAAAGGAAAAACAAAAACAGCAGGATAATAAATGAAAAAAAACTGGCCTTTCATAATAATCACAGGTTTTGGTGTGGCAGCTACCCTGATTTTTGTTTATATCTTTGTTTATGGTCTTGCTGTAAATACGGTTAAATCAGCTGTTTTGATTGAAAAAGCTTACCCACACATAAAACCTCAGGAGTATATGAACATACTTCAGAAAAAGGCAAAAAATAACAATCTGAAGATCATAAAAATAAGTTCTGAAAGAAACCTTTTCTTAATACAGATGGTTGATAAAAAACAGCTTGAGGAAATTATTTCACTTTCTCCCCAGATAGCACCGCTTTCTGTTGTTAATCTTGTTGTTTACGATCTTGGAGATGGAACGGGAATTGTTGGGAATAATCCTTATCTGTGGGATATAGTTATAGACAATCCAAGAATTGATGATATGGCTGAAAATTTTTCTAACAGACTTTCTGACTTTTTAGACAGCATATACTGGGATTACAAAAAAGAAAAGGAGACCTTAAAATAATGCCTTACATAATAAGAGTAAAAAGGGAATTTCAGGCTGCACATTATTTGACAGACTATCACGGAAAGCCTGAACCGCTTCACGGGCATACATGGGAGGTTGAGATTTTTATAAAGGCAGAAAGGTTAGATAAAGGAGGAATGGGTTTTGATTTTGTTGAGATACAAAAATTTTTAGATCAGATACTTCCTGACTATAAATGTATGAATGAGATTTATGACTTTTCCCCAAGTGCTGAGAATGTTGCAAGGTATATATATGAAAAAGTAAAAGAAAAATACCCTACCCTCCAGAAAGTGGTTGTATGGGAGACAAAACACGGAGGAGCTGAATACTACGAAGAATAAATGTTGACAGTGTTCGGAATGATTATATCTTAATAACTGTAAAACAACCATAAAGGAGGGTAAGCATTGGCTGAAGATCCAAAAGTTCATGAGGAGGGAGAAAGGGTTCATGAGTACAGAGAACCAAAAGTAGTTAAAGAAAGTATTTTCACAGGAAGTAAAGCCCTTGAAAAAGCCCCAAAAATCTACGGTATTCCAACCGGTATAGAAGGCCTTGATGACCTTTTTTTCGTTGTTGAATCTGAAGATGGAAAGGTAGTAAAAAAATCACTTGGAGGAATACCAGCTTACTCTGTGTTTAACATCACAGGTGTAAATGACACGGGAAAATCCCTTATGGTTGAACAGTTTACGGTAGAACAGGCAAGGAAAGGACATAAAGTCGCCTTTATCACTGTAGAATCTCCTGCAAACTTTGTTATAGCATCTATCAAACTGAGAGCATCAGCAATGGGATACAATTTTGAAGATTTTGAAGACAATGTGATACTGATTGATGCAGCTTCCCACTCAACATTAAGGGAAAACCTTCCTGATCTTCTTGCAACCCTTGCCTATGCCATAAAAACTTACCACATAAAGTTCACGGTTATAGACTCTGTTACAGGTCTGTTTGAAAACAGAGAAATGATGGCAAGAGGAGTTGTAAGAAGACTGTTTAACTTTATGAAAAAGTGGTACCAGACAGCCCTTTTTGTCTCACAAAAAAGAAGCGGACATGAGGAGCTTACAGCAGAAGCTGCAGGGGGATACGCTGTAGGGCATATTGTTGACGGAACGATGGTTCTGGCAAAAGAGCTTATTGATTCATCATTTAAAGCAAAACTGTACAAAAAAGAGATAGGAGAGATTGTCAGACTTTTTAGAATAGATGGATGTAGGATGTCAGGACATGATACAAGAACACACTACCTTGAGATAACAGACACAGGTCTTGTGAGAATACTGGGGCCAATAGGAAAGTAAAAACAAAATAAGGAGGGTATAAAAATGGTAGTACTAATAACATCAAAACCTGTTAATGAGCAGGATCTTGAACATTTAGTTGCAAGGGTTTTTTTTAAAGCCATTGATCTTTTGGGAGGGCTTCACAAACTTGCCGAGTATAGAACATTAACATGGCTTCCATCTCTTGCAAGAGCTTCATTTGCCATAGTTCTCAGGGAGGAATACCTGAAAACAGAGGAAGAGATAGCAGAGATAGTAGGATTAACAAGAAATACAGTAAGAAACATACTCAGAGCTGATCCAAATGCTGCTATGT
Organism: Persephonella sp.; assembly: GCA_027058925.1. Taxonomy (GTDB): domain Bacteria; phylum Aquificota; class Aquificia; order Aquificales; family Hydrogenothermaceae; genus Persephonella_A. Next base: position 759 of record JALTAS010000113.1, on the reverse strand, counting down.
TTAAGATTGAACATATGGATGAGCTTACAAAAGAAGAGAAAAAAGAGCTCAGGGTTCATACTGCAGGAGGTGTTGCGAAATTAGCTTATAAGCTTGTTAAAGAGGGTCAGGAAGCACAAACCCTTCTTGAGTTCTGCAGAGAGATGTCCGCAAAAGCTGTTCAGGTTTGTGAAGCACCCTGGGCTTATACAGTTCTCAAACACAGCAAAGGGCTAAAATACCCAATTGAAAATGCAGATGCTCTCAAAGAAAAGCTTTCTGGGATAACTATAAAAGGTCTATCTGGAGATGAGGTTGCAGACGGCCTTACATATCCTATAAAAAACCCGGCACAGCTTTTACACGAGATAAAAGAGTTCCTACAGATGAAGGGTATTGAGTAGAACCAGCGGGCTTTCTTGCCCGCTTTTTTTATTTCTGGAAACAGGGGCATAAAATGGGAAAAAAAGTAATACCTCTTATATACAAAAGTATGTGTCCAAACTGTGGGGGAGACATAAACTCTGAAAGGCTCTTTAAAGGTCTTGTGTGTGAAAACTGTCTTCCTGAAGAGGTTCCAAGGGAAGATCTGTGTGATCTTTTAGGGTACGGAAAGTTTATTGATGTATGCCAGCTGTGGAGCAAGGTAAAGGAGTTTAAAGGGTTTTTCAGGGAGATTATAAAAAATGATCTTTGGTCTATTCAGGAAACATGGGCAACAAGATTTTTCCTCAATATATCCTACGCACTTCTTGCCCCTACAGGAATAGGAAAAACAAC
>JALTAS010000112.1 GCA_027058925.1 Persephonella sp. | reverse complement strand
GGACATAAATACAGTTCTGGCAGGAAATCACCCAAACTGCTCTGTTGATATTGATGACATAGTTTTTGGAACCTATGATCCTTTTGAAAAACATATAAAAAGAACTTACACTACTTTGATTGTCAGATGTTCCCATGGAATGCATAAATCAGGAGCATCTTTCAGTATAAGCGTTATAGGGGGAAACAGCAGTAATCCTCTTAGAAGATATCTTTACTCTCCTTCAAAAAATGAGAAGCTGTATTATAACCTGTACTACAAAAACTGTGTCTTAGGAGATGGGACAGGAGGAACTTGTAAGATCAATGTAAACATTCCTCCGAAGAAAAACTGCTATTCAGAAGTTCAATACATAATAGTGGGAGTTATTCCCCCTATGCAGAATGTTTCTGCAGCTTCCGATTATCAGGACAGATTGACTGTTATTATTGAGTATTAAAGTATGTGCCAGCCTTTTGGTATGAATATCCTTTCGTATGTTTTAAGTGCAAACCTGTCTGTCATTCCTGCCACATAATCAACAGCAGCCTGTTTAGGATCATACTCTCCCCAGAGCTGAAGATATTTCTCATAGTAGGGTATTAGATGGTAATTCTTCAGATAGTACTCATAAAGGGCTTTCAGTATGCCTTTACCCTTTTCAAGCTCTTCTACTACAGGCTTCGCATGGTAAACATTATCAAAAAGCCACTGCCTCAGCTGATACATCTTCTGGTATATTTTCTCTTCCATCACGATATGCTGGTAGTTGTTTTCTATTGTGGAGTAAATAGTGCTTTTTACTATTGTTGTTATCCTTTCTGACTTTGTTTCACCTAATACAGATCTTATATCTCTTGGAATATCATTTTCCGAGATTAGCCTTGCTCTTACAGCATCTTCAAGATCGTGGTTTATGTATGCTATCTTATCTGCTATTCGTACTATTTCGCCTTCAAGGGTTTCTGGCATGTTTCCTTCAGATATTAAAGGAGACTTTCCTTTACTGTGTTTAAGAATGCCGTCCTTAACCTCAACAGTCAGGTTTAAACCTTTGCCATCATTAGCTAATTTTTCAACAACCCTGAGGCTCTGTCTGGCGTGGTGGTAAGATGCCCCCTCTCTCAGTAAAAACTCCCCTGCATGTCCAAAAGGTGTATGCCCAAGATCATGACCTAATGCGATAGCCTCAACAAGATCCTCATTCAGCCTTAGAGCTTTGGCTATCGTCCTGCCTATCTGGGCAACTTCAAGTGTGTGGGTCATCCTTGTTCTGTAATGATCCCCTTCCGGAGACAGAAAAACCTGAGTCTTATGTTTTAGCCTTCTGAATGCTTTGGAATGGAGTATCCTGTCCCTGTCCCTCTGGTATTTTGTTCTCAAATCACACTCTTTTTCTGTCTTTGATCTTTTCGCCTCTCTGCTTTTTGAGGCTCTTGGGTGCAAAATCTGGTATTCAATGTTTTCAATCTGCTCTCTTATATTCATTTTTCACCAAAGGAGGTATATATTATTCATAAATACATTTCGGAGGGTATGATTGAAAAATATAATCATCTTCATTTTATCAGCAATATTTTTGTCATCTGGACTGTCTTATGGGAAAAAAGCTCCTGATGTTTATTTTGAGAGTTTAGACGGCAGAAAAATAAGCATAAAAGATATGAAAGGAAAACCGACAGTTATCGTTTTCTGGCAGGTTTACTGCCATTCCTGTGAAAAGGAACTGCCTGAGGTATCAAAACTGTCAAAAAAATACAAAGGCAAGGTAAGATTTTATGCCGCTGTTATAGGAACGAGGGATATACTTCAGATAGAGGAGAAAAAAAGGGAGTGGGGATTTGTCCTGCCTGTGATTATTGCAGGATATAAACCCAGATCAGCATTCGGTATATTTGGAACACCTATAACCGTTATTATAGATAAGGATCTGAATATTGTAACCAAAATAATTGGCTCAGGAAAAACAGAAAGACTGAAAAAAATACTGGACAGAACACTTCAAGAGTAGCTTTCCAGTATAGACCTGAGTATGTAAAGCCCATCCTCAGTTCCTAATATTGACTCAGCTGCCCTTTCAGGGTGGGGCATAAGACCAAAAACATTTTTTCTTTCGTTGGTTATTCCGGCTATATTTTTTATTGATCCGTTAGGGTTCGCCTTTTCTGTTATATTTCCGTACTCATCACAGTATCTAAGTATTATCTGTCCGTTTTCTTCCATTTTTGTTAGAGTTTCATCATCAACAAAGTAATTTCCGTCGTGATGGGCTATAGGTATTTTCAGTATCTGTCCCTCTTCACACTGGTTTGTAAACGGATTGTCTGTGCTTTCTACCCTTAAATACTGATGTTTACAGACAAATTTTCCATGAACATTAGGCATTAATGCTCCCGGCAGGAGATGAGCCTCTGTAAGTATCTGGAAGCCGTTGCATATTCCTATAACAAGACCTCCTTTGTCTGCAAACTCTTTAACAGCCCCTGTCAACGGCGTGTGAGCAGCCAGAGTTCCAGGCCTGAGATAATCTCCAAAAGAAAATCCGCCGGGAAGCACAACACAATCAAAACCTGAAAGATCAGCTGTTCTGTAATCTATTAGATGGACTTCCTGATCCAAAACATCTCTTAATACTCTGTATGTGTCATAATCACAGTTTGATCCCGGATAAACAGCAACACCAAACTTCAATATCAGTCCTCCACAATCTCAAATTCGTAATCTTCAATTATCTCATTTACCAGTGCCTTTTTTGCCATCTGTTTAGCTTCTTCTACAGCCTTTTCCCTGTCTGTATTCTGAACATAAACCTCTATATATTTGCCTACCTTTACATCTTTAACATCTGAAAAACCAAGGGATCTAAGGTTTTCTGTAACTGCCCTACCTTGAGGATCAAGAACGCCTTTTCTTGGTTTTATAAAGAATTTAATAAGCATCTAACACTCCTGTTTTTTATAAAATATGATAAATCTTTTATGGTATCAGCTCAAGAAGTTTTTTACTATCTACCGTTGCTGTGCCTATCTCTCCCACAACATAACCTGCCGCATAATTTGCAAGTGAGGCTGACTCTTCCCATGAAGCTCCTGAAATTTTTGATAGGGCAAGAACTGAGATAACTGTATCCCCTGCACCTGTAACATCAAATACTTTTTTGGCTTTGGCAGGTATTTTTATCACTTTTTCTTTATCAAACAGAGCCATTCCTTCAGGACCTAATGTTATAAGGAGGTTTTCAATATCTAAATCTTTCATTATTTTTTTGCCCACTTCCTCAATCTGCGTATCTCTGTCTGCCTTTACACATTCGTAAGCTTCTTTTCTGTTCGGAGTAATAGTTGTAACATTCCTGTAAAGTGAAAAGTTTGAAGGTTTTGGATCAACAAACAGGGGCTTTCCTGTTTTTTTCAGATAATCCATCAGGCTTTCTGTTACAACACCTTTTCCGTAATCTGAGATGATGATGCAGTCAATCTCATGTATTACCTTTTTCAGTTGTTTTATCAGCCTATCTGAAATATCGCTGTTTATCTTTTGTTTATTTTCCCTGTCTATTCTGAGAAGCTGCTGGCTTACAGCTATTATTCTTGTTTTTTCTGTTGTTGGTCTGTTTTTGTCCTTTATGTTCAATGGGATTATTCCTTTTTCAATAAGGAGCTTTTCAAGTATTTTTCCGTTCTGATCATCACCTATCACCCCTGCCATATAAACCTTTGAGCCAAGTGAAGATATATTCCATGCAACATTTGAAGCCCCTCCCGGATTGACTGTCTCTTTTTTGATCTCAACGACAGGAACAGGGGCTTCCGGAGAAATCCTTTCAACATCTCCCCAGAGGTACCTGTCTAAGATAAGATCACCAACAACCAGAACTTTTTTTTCCTGAAATCTCTGTATTATCTGTTCTGCCCTTTTTTTGTCTATCAACTCTTACCTTTTTCGTTTAATTTTGCATAATAATTTTATCAGGGGAAAAGGATTGATGAAAGGGAGATACCTTTCAGACATTCTTCCTCATTAAAACCTAAGATTATGTTCATATTCTGAACAGCCTGTGAAGAAGCTCCTTTTCCAAGATTGTCAATTGCAGATATGACAACAGCCTGCCCTGTTTTCTCATCAAAATCAACATAGATATCACAGAAGTTTGATCCGATCAGATCCTTTATGTGCGGCGGTCTGGAAACAATTCTTATAAAAGGTTCATACCTGTATTCCAGTCTGTATAGCTCTATTAACTGATCCTTTTTCAGATCTGTTTCAAAAATTACGGTTGCTATCATTCCCCTTGATACAGGTATTATGTGGGGTGTGAACCTGACTTTTATATCTTTTCCTGATACTCTTTTGATAACATCTTCCATCTCTGGTGTATGCCTGTGTTTTACTGGATTATATGCGTATGAGTTTCCAAAAGCCTCAGGATAATGAAACTGCTGTTTTAAACCTCTGCCTGCACCTGAAATTCCTGAAAGGGCGTTAACCACAATCTTATCTTCTGAGATAATCCCTTCTTTTACAGCAGGATAAACTGCCATAAGAGTAGCTGTTGGGTAACATCCTGGGTTTGCTATTATATCTGCTCTTTTTATCTCTTCTCTGAATATCTCAGGCAGACCGTAAACTGCTTTCTCAAGGAGATCAGGATACTTATGCTCAAATCCGTAGTATTCTGGATAGGCATTTATATTTTTAATTCTGTATGATGCAGACAGATCAATTATCTTTTTTCCTTTTTCGGAGATCTGTTTTACAAGCTCCAGAGAGGGCTCATGGGGAAGGCACAGAAAGTAAAGGTCTGAAGAATCCAGATCAACTTCATCATCAAATATGATGTTCTCGTATCTGCTTTTTGAAAAATGGGGAAAAACAGATCTTAATTTTTTCCCTGCAAACTGTCTTGAAACTATCTGGTTCAGGCTGACTTTTTCATGAAAAGAAAGAATTCTTATAAGTTCTACTCCAGTGTATCCAGATGCACCAACTATTGAAACCTTCAATCTTATTCTCCGGTTTTTGTCTAATGATAGGACTGATTAAAGAAATAATCAACAGGAAGGGGGAGATTATCCCCCAAAGATAGTTTGTATTAACGTTTAGACCATCTATATTTAGCTCTCGCACCCATCTGTGCGTATTTCTTCCTTTCTTTTACCCTTGCATCTCTTGTCAGAAGTCCTGCAGATTTAAGGGCAGGTCTGAATTCAGGGTTGTGCTGAAGGAGAGCCTTTGCTATCCCGTACATAACAGCTTCTGCCTGTGCAGGTTTTCCGCTTCCTTTTACAGTTGCATAAACATCAAACTTGCCAAGTGTTTCTGTAACAACAAAAGGCATGTTTATTTTCTCAATAAGTATGTCCCTTTCAAAGTAATCTTTTGCTTCCCATTCTTTTCCTGATGAACTTTTTACATAAAGTTTTCCTTCGCCGGGAAATATCCATACCCTTGCAACAGCCTCTTTTCTTCTTCCTGTTCCGTATTTTGCAACTTTAGGATCTATTTTTACTATCTCAGCCAAGGTTTTTTACCTCCATCACCTTAAAAGTTTTTCCAGAGAGCTTTAAGCTCTTCAAGGTTTTTTGGGTTTTGTGCCTGATGTTTGTGCTGTGATCCTGTGTATACTTTCAGTCTTTTCATAAATCTTTTCTGGAGTTTATTTTTTGGAAGCATTCTTTCAACAGCCAGTCTTATAACCTCCTCAGGCTTATGCTCAAGCATCCACTGGAGAGATCTAACCCTTAAACCACCGGGTCTGTTTGTATGGTATTTGTACTCTTTGTCTGTCAGCTTTTTTCCTGTAACTGTTATCTTATCAGCATTTAAAACTATAACAAAGTCGCCAACATCAACATCTGGTTGGAAGTAAGGTTTGTGTTTTCCTCTAAGAACATTTGCTATAAGTGTTGCAAGTCTTCCAAGATTTTTCCCTGTTGCATCAATTACGTACCATTCTCTTTTTATGTCTTCTTTGCGAACGTGATATGTTTTCATTATCCTCCTCTTTACTATGAGTTGTCTAACAAGTCAAAAATTATTACATATCAGGACTTTTTTGTCAATCCTGTTGTTTAAACACCTGGGGTTATCAGACCGTAATTTCCAGCTTTTTTTCTGTATATAACATTGATTTCTCCGGTTTCAGCATTTCTGAAAGGAAGAAAAAATGCTCCTGTCTCTTCAAGAAGCATCATTGCATCCTCAACAGAGAGAGGTTTTTCAAGGGGCATAGGCTCCTGTACTATCAATGGTCTTTCTATACTTTCCTCCTGAGGAGTTAACTGTTTTACCTTTTCTGCTCTTGCTATCCTTCTTGCTTCCTCTTTTCTTCTGCTTTTTAATCTTACAAGCTGTCTTTCCACCTCATCTATAACAAAATCAATCGCAGAATACAGATCGTTGCTTTCCTCCCATGCATGTATCACCCCTCCTCCAGGAGTGTTAAAGTAGATATCAATATCCACCCTGTTTCTATGTCTGTGTTTCTCAAATGTATAAGTAACCCTTACCTGAACAGAATCATCAGCAACATCAATATCTTTGACATAAGGTTTTAGCCTTTCAAGTTTATGTTCTGTATAGCTTTTGATAAAATCTGTCACATCGATGTTTTTTCCCACATGTTCTACTCTCATTTTTTAATCCTCCTATTCCTTGAATCAGGTATATTTAATTGTTCTCTGTACTTTGTTACCGTTCTTCTTGCCACGTTAATTCCTTTACTTTTTAAAATGTCTGCTATTTTCTGGTCACTTAAAGGTTTTCTTTTATCTTCATTTTCAATAAGCTGAGCGATCATATATTTTACCTTTTCAGTTGATATATCGCCAGTGGAAGTTGACAGTTTTGTTGAAAAGAATGCTTTCAGAGGTAGTACTCCTGTTGGAAGCTGAACATATTTGCTTGATACAATCCTGCTTACTGTTGATTCATGAAGTCCAACCTGATGGGCGATATCTTTCAGTATAAGAGGTTTTAGATGCTCTTTACCTTTCCTGACAAAATCAGCCTGATAATCAACAAGAAGCTGGGTGATCTTTTTCAGATTTTCTCTTCTTTGCTCAATGCCTTTTATTATTCCCATAGCTTTTTGAAGTTTTTCCTCAAGAAATTTTCTCGTCTCTTCCGGAAGTGTTTTATCGGATATAAGTTTTCTGTAGGATGTTGTCAGTTTAAGCTTCGGAATATGGGTTTCATTAACAACAACCTCAAAAAATTCTCCCCTATCATAAACGTAAACATCAGGTTCAATGTATTTAACAGGTTCATCAAGGTAGTTTATCGCTGGATAAGGTTTTAATGATCGGATATTGCAGAGTATCTCTTTTATTTTATCTTCAGGTATCTCAGGATATCTCTCAGTTAAAGAATTCAGATCAGTTATCAGATCAAGGCTGTTTCTGATAATCTCGTCCGCCACATTATCTATACCAAAAAGCTCATCATACTGTACAAGCAGTGACTCTTTGATATCCTTTGCACCTATCCCTGTTGGTTCAAGCCTCATAACTTTCTGCCGAACAGTTTCCACATACTGTGGAGATACTCCTGTTTTTTTAGATATTTCCTCAACACCCACAGAAAGAAAACCCTTTTCATCAACGTTTCCAACTATTTCACGGGCTACTTCTTTCTCTAAACCTTCAAACTCAAGATCTATCTGAAAATCAAGAAGATTTGTTAATGAGGGCTTGTATGCAAGTCTGTTTGATAAAACTTTTTCTTCTTCTTCATCATAATACTTTGACAGATCTCTTAAAGGCTCGTGATCTGGTTCTATGTTTATTATTTCCTCTAAAAACGGGTTTTCCTCAAGCTCTGTTTTTATAGTTTCCTGAAGCTCAAGTTTAGGTAAGAGCAAAAGGGCTAATTGTTGTTTTAAGCTAACAGTTAAAACTAATTTATTCTGAAGCTTTATTTCAAGCCTTTGTTTTAACATCCTGTATTTTTTTCTGTATCTCCTTTATAAGTTCTTTTTTGTTTTTTGCTTTTAAGACAGGTCTGCCGATCACTAGAATATCAGCACCTTCTTTTACTGCAAACTCAGGTGTCGCAACTCTTTTCTGATCGTCATCTGTTTTTGAAAATCTTATGCCAGGGGTTACAGAGATAAAATCCCTTTCTATTTCCTCCTTTAACTTTCTAACTTCAAATGGGGAGGAAACTATCCCGTCAATCCCCAGATCCACAGCTGTTTTTGCAAGTTTTAAAACAAACTGTCCAAGGGAGTATTTTGTTCCTAAATATTTTAGGTAATCCTCATTATGGCTCGTTAATATAGTAACTCCAAGAAGTTTTAGATCAGACCCTCTTTTGGCATCTACAGCTTTTTCCATCATCTCTTTTCCACCAAGTGTGTGAAGTGTTAGATAATCAACTCCAATATCCACAGCAGATCTTACACCGTTATAAACTGTGTTTGGTATATCATGTAGCTTAAGGTCAAGGAAAAGCCCAAACCCCATATTTTTAATCTTCTTAACAAGGTTTGACCCTTCTCTTATAAACAGTAGATATCCTATTTTTATTATTATTTTCTCATCTCTTAATTGTTCAAGAATATTATAAGCCTCTTTAGGATCTTCAACATCAAGAGCTAAAGCTAATCGTGGTTCCAAATTTCCCCCATGCATACAATTTTTGTACCAGTTAAATAATATTGCATATAGATCAATTTTTCAATCATGAATAGGCAAGTTCTATCGCCTTTTTGATATCTTCAAACAATGTGATCTCTTCATTTTGATTTCTCAAAATATAAGCTGGATGGTATGTGAGATAAAGAAGGTGGTTTTCCCAGTTAACCACGCTACCTCTTTCCTTTGTTATTGAAACATGTCTTACTAAGAAAGCCCTTGCTGCTGTTGCACCTAATAAACATAGAACTTTTGGCTGAATGATATCTATCTGCTCCCTAAGATAAGGAAAACAAGATTCCATTTCCCATGGAGTTGGGGTTCTGTTCCCAGGAGGCCTGCATTTGCATATATTCGTTATATAAAACTCATCCCTCTTGTGTCCTGTGGCCTCAATAAGTCTTGTAAGCAACTTTCCAGCCCTTCCTACAAAAGGTCTTCCCTGTTTATCTTCGTCTCCTCCTGGTGCTTCCCCTATAAACATAAGCTTTGCGTCGGGGTTTCCCTCTCCTAATACAGCCTGTAATCTGCTTTTGTAAAGATCGCATTTTTTACATTCCTGAATAATCCTGTTTATCTCCTCAAGTTTTTTAATCTTCTCCTGAAGGTTGTTTTTTTTCATTCCTCTCTCCGTGTAAATATACTCATAACCAAGCTCTTGAAGAATCTTTATATGTTTTTTCAACTGGTTTTTCATTTTATGTAACCTATCGCCTGCTGTATATTTTTAACCTTGATAACAGATCTGTCATCCGTATCAGTACTTGCTGGAACAAGTATTTTATCAAATCCAAACCTTTTTGCCTCTTTTATTCTGTGTTCTGTGTAGTAGACAGATCTGATCTCTCCTGTAAGCCCAAGCTCTCCAAATGCTGCCAGATTTTTTGGAACAGGAATGTTCTTCAAGGATGATATGACGGCAAGTGCTACAGGAAGATCAACGGCAGGCTCTTTGATATTTATTCCTCCAACTATATTAACAAAAATATCCCTGTCTTTAAGAAATACCCCTGTTTCTTTTTCTATTATAGCCGTGATTATAGACAGTCTGTTTATATCAAAACCCTGTGTTTTTCTCTGAGGGACTGCATACACAGTTTTTGAAACAAGAGCCTGCACTTCTACTAAAACAGGTTTTGATCCTTCTGTAAAGGGAAAAATTATGCTTCCGGCTTTTCCTTCCGGTCTTTCTGAAAGGAAAAATGATGAAGGGTTCTGTACCTCTTTTAATCCTCTGTCCTCCATTGAGAATACAGCAAGCTCACCTGATGCACCAAACCTGTTCTTAACAATTTTAAGAACTCTGTAGGCATGACCTCTTTCTCCCTCAAAATGTGCAACAGTATCAACTATATGTTCAAGAACCTTCGGCCCTGCTATACCTCCTTCCTTTGTTACCTGACCAACTATAATAGAAGAAATTCCTCTGGATTTTGAAATTTCTGTAAGCTTTGAGCTTACCTCTCTTACCTGTGAAACAGATCCTGCTGCAGACTCAAGCTGTGAAGAGTACACAGTCTGGACGGAATCAACAACAATAAAATCAGGTTTTAATTGATCTATGGTAGATATGATATTCTCAAGAAGGGTTTCTGAAAGGATGAAGAGGTTATCACTTAATGCGTTTATTCTTTCTCCTCTCAAAAAAACCTGATGGGCAGATTCTTCTCCTGTGATATAAAGAACTTTCCTATCTCTGGATATATTTGATGAAACCTGAAGAAGTAATGTTGATTTTCCTATTCCCGGCTCGCCCGATATGAGTATTACCTGACCTGTTACGATACCTCCTCCCAGAGCTTCATCAAGTGTTTTTATACCTGTTGAAATCCTTTCATAGGATTGCTGAATTTTTGCCTTCGTAATAGGTTTTGGGGTTGATGATACTTTTGGTTGAGAAGAACCCTTTTTTTTCAGGTTAACTTCTTCTGTAAGTGTATTCCAGCTTCCACAGGAAGCACATCTTCCAGACCATGTAGGAAAAGATGCTCCACATTCTGAACATACATATACCGTTTTTTGTTTTGCCATTTACAAAAAAACCTTAATTTTTTTGAAATTATCTTAAACCTTTTTTGGAAAAAAACAAGAGGGTTCAGATGATTGATCTGTCTTCAGAAATACTCAGTATCTTTATTTTTCCTTCTGAATAAAGAATATCCTTCAGATCTTTATCTAAGAAGCCAAGATACATCTCAGTATCTATCTTTTTGAAAAATGATAAAAGCTTTTTCTTTAATTTGGCCTCTGTAGATACGACCCATATCAGCATACTTTCATCAATCCTTTCCACATTTCTCCACTGGACTGAAATTTTGATAGTTAGTATAAGAGGATCTTTTTCTATCTTTATCTGCCATCCATTTTCTGAGGGGACGATGTATGGGTTATATCCCTTCTCAATAAGCTTCCATTTTAGGAAGTTAGCTACGCTTTTGCCAAAAACACCCTGGTGTTCTGTTAGGCTTTCATTTGTAAGATCAAACATGTCTGTTTCAAATTTTATAATCATAGATTCAGAATAGAATTTTATGGGAAAACATTGTATGTCAAAGCCCATATTAATCTTATTAATAGATTATTAATTTTTAAATTTTGAGGCTTCCTCTTTAGCTATCCTGTCGCAGATTTCATTCTCTTTGTGTCCTGAATGGGCTTTAACCCATATTGGTTTTACCCTGTGTATGTTTAAAAGCCTGTATATCTCTTGCCACATATCTTTATGGGCTATCTCTTTCTTTGATGATCCTTTCCACTCATTTTTTGCCCATTTATAGATCCATTCCTTTATTGCCTTAGCCACATAATTTGAGTCTGTATATAGATCAACCTCACATGGCTCTTTTAAGGCTTTAAGAGCTTCTAATACAGCCTTTATTTCCATCTCATTATTTGTTGTTTCTTTTTTTCCTCCCTTCAGAATTTTTTGATGGTCGTTATAACGGAGGATTGCACACCATCCTCCTGGTCCAGGATTTCCAAGGGAAGAGCCGTCTGTAAAAATCTGAACTTTTTTCATCACCAACCTATAATCTCAAATGTTATCGGTAGTTCTATTGTAAGATCTCCTTTGGGAGGTTTTTTTCCGTATTTCCTCCCAAACTCAGGCACATACTTCTTTATAAGTTTAACAGCTCCTTTGTCAAGTATGTTGTAATTACTACTCTGTATTATCTGTATTGAGCTTTCATCTATTGATCCATCTGCCTTGATCGTAAATCTTACAACAAGTGAACCTTCTATCCTAAGCCTTTTTGCCATTGGTGGGTAAAGATCCTTTTTTCTGGCGAGATCGTTTAAATATCTTTCAAGCTCCCTTATATATGCCAGGATATCTTCATCTGACTCTTTCTTTTCCTTTTCCAGATCTTCTTTGCCATGCTGGTATATAAGCTCTTTTCCTCTAAGTTTAGACAGGCTGAACTCCTCAGGTTCAAGCTGTTTTTCATTTATATCTACGTTTTGTATTTCTTCTTTTATTTCTTTGATCTCTTCTTCTTTTATCTGGACTACTTCCTTTTTGGGAATTTCCTTTTCAGCTTCTTTTATTACCGGTTTTATTTGTGGTTTAAGTTCAGGTTTTGGTTTAGGCTTGGGTTTGGGCTTTGGCTTGGGTTTGGGTTTGGGCTTGGGC
>JALTAS010000111.1 GCA_027058925.1 Persephonella sp. | reverse complement strand
CGATTGTAAAGATTGTCATAACGATAAAAGGTATCCACGGTTCCATCTCATGCTCCTCCGTAGTTTTATAATTTCTGTTAATTTAATTATACTGTATCTCATTTTCAACTATTTAGTCAACTACTGCTCTTTCAGGAGTTTTCTGTATCCTTTTTTTGATATCATTCTTAAAGGGAGTTTGTAATGGGTGAAAACAGCCTCCTTGAAAAAGTATGCAGGACATCCTTTGAACTTTATTCCGTTTCTTATCATTCCAACTCCATATCTTCCACCTAATGCAGAAACCATACCTCTGAATATTGGGCTTTTTTCTTTCAGCGGTCTTTTTTCTATCAGGTTTTTTATGTGTTCTGCCACTATCTCTCCTGTCTGAATTGCAACCTGTGCCATTGGAGGAAGTATCTCACCTGTTTTGTGGTTTATTGTCTCTGCACAGTCTCCTATTATAAAAACATTCTCCATACCTTCAGGTCTGAAAAACCTGTCAACAACAGCCTGCTGTCTTCTGTTTTTTTTGATCTCCATTTTCTGTATAAGTGAGCTTGCGACTATTCCTCCTGTCCATATAAAGAAGTCCTGTTTTACAAAGCTTCCATCTTCAAGATAAACATTTTCTTTATCAACCTTTACTATCTTTTTTCCTGTTATTATGTTAACCCCAAGATCTTTTAGTCTGTTTACTGCTGTCTGGTAAACAAACTGATCCATACCTGGAAGTATCCTTTCTGCCGCTTCTATAAGAGTTATATTAAGACCGTTGCACAAAAATCCTATTCTCCTGAAGAAATCTCTTGCATAATACGCCATCTCAGATGCTATCTCAACTCCTGCAAGACCTGCTCCACCAACTATTATGTTGAACTGATTTTCCCTCTGTATGTAGCATTTTTCCTCTTCTTTTATTTTTTTCAGTATGTCCCTTTCAAATTTCTGTTTAAAATCAAGGCTTCTGTCTAATGTTTTTACACCTGAGGCATACTCTCTCAGCCCTTCTATAGGAGGAAAAAATGTTCTGCTTCCTGCAGCGATCACAAGATAATCATAATAAAGCTCAAACTTTTCCCCTGTTACTCTGTTTCTGTCTGTATCTATCTGGATGATCTTGTCTTTGTAGAAATAGATTTTTTTCCCAAGTCCTTCAGCTATTGTTGAAAGATCTATTATTATGTCTGATATAAGGCATTTATTTGCTATAAATTTGTAAACCTCAGGCTGAAGGTACTGGTAAGGGTTCTGATCAATAAGATAAACCTGTGCATCACAGTTAAAATGTGAAAACCTCCTTGCAAATGAAAGCCCCGCGTACCCTCCGCCAATAACTATTATCTTTTTCATCTTATCTACTTCTCAAGAATGTTTAGAGCCTCCTCAACGGTTATTCCTTCATGGACTATCTTTGACAGAACATGTGTTATTTTTGCAACATCCTCATGCTGGAATATGTTTCTTCCCACTGACAGACCTGCACAGCCGGCAACAACAACAGCATCGTATATCATCTGAAGTAGCTCTTTATCTGAGCTTACTTTTGGACCTCCTGCTATCACAACAGGAACAGGACAACCCTCAACAACTTTTTTGAATGTGTTAGGATTTCCTGTGTAGGGAACTTTAACTATGTCAGCACCTAACTCTGCACCTATTCTTGCTATGTGGGCTATAGCATCAGGGTCAAACGGGTTTTTTACCTCTGGTCCTCTGTAGTAAAGCATAGCAACAAGGGGCATCTGCCATTCAAGGCATGCCTTTGAAACAGCCCCAAAATCTTTAAGCATCTGTTTTTCGTCCTCTGCACCTATGTTTACATGGATAGAAACACCGTCAGCTCCAAGTTTTATAGCCTCTTCGACAGAGCAGACAAGAACCTTATCATTTTTTCTAAGTGATAGATCTGTTGAAGCTGACATGTGTATGATAAGACCCACATCTTTTCCTTTTCCTCTGTGTCCCTGCTCAACTATTCCCTTGTGGAGTATTATAGCGTTTGCTCCCCCTTCTGCTATTTTTTCCACTGTATCTTTTATGTTTATTATTCCTTTCATTGGTCCAGAGCTTACACCGTGATCCATAGGAACGATAACAGTCTTTCCTGTATCTCTGTTCATAATTCTTTCAAGTCTGACCCTTTTACCTATTCCCAATTTTTCCCTCCTGAGCTTTTATATAATTTTACCTAAAATAAATCCTAAAATGAAAGCTATCACCACAGCTATAATAAGTTTTGTGTTATCTTGAGAGGGCTTTTTGCCGTAAGAGACTTTTCTTTCACGCATGTAGTCCCTGTCATAAAGTCCCACCTTCCTCTTCCTCCTGTTTTACGGTGATATTTTTCTCATTTTTTAGTATCTGGATTTCCTCTTCCAGTTTTTTTATCTGATCTTCTTTCTGTTTAATCTGTGATCTGCAATTTTCCAGTTCGTTTTTTAGATACTTTATGTTCCTGCTCAGTTTAATTTTGTCTATCTTGTAAGCTATCCAGTCGGTTATTGTGAAAAGAAGTATAAGAACAGCTCCTATAATTATGCTTACGATTATGACTATGGCAAGTGGTATTTCAGGTGTTTTGAATGTGGGAAGTATGTTGACGGATATTTTAGGGGTTGTGTTCATTGATACAAAATAGGCAACAGCAAGGAGTATAACAAGCCATAGAATAAGCTTTATCTTATTCCACATCTTTTACCTCATAAATGGCTTTTTTTATTTTATTGTAAAGCTCTTTAAGATCCTGTGATATCACCTTAACCTGTCCAATCACAGGCATAAAATTAGTATCCCCATTCCATCTTGGGACTATATGATTATGAAGATGGCTCTCAAGTCCTGCACCTGCAACCCTTCCAAGATTATATCCAAGATTAAAACCGTCAGGCTTTAAAGATATTTTCAGGGCTTTTATCCCTAACTTTGTTAGCTTTGTTATCTCGCACAGAACTTTGTCATCAACCTCTGTAAAATCTCCGATATGCTGGTAAGGTGCAACCATCAGATGCCCTGCGTTGTAAGGGTACAGGTTCATAATGATAAAAGCATTTTCTCCCCTGTACAGCACAAGCCTTTTTTCATCCTCATCGGGGTTTTTTACAGCAGAGCACAGGAAACACCCCTCCATTTTGTCGTAAGTTTCTATATACTGGCTTCTCCAGGGTGAATAAAGTCTTTCCAATTTTGCCCCCTAATATATCCTTTTTGGATCAACATCAATTATTAATTTTATACCTTTTTTTTCTGCATTTTTATGTAAGTTTATTATCTTTTCCTTATGTTTAAAATTTTTTA
>JALTAS010000110.1 GCA_027058925.1 Persephonella sp. | reverse complement strand
TCTATCTTTTCATAAGTGTCAACATCATTTCTTCTGATGCTTTCCTCAAAAACATTTTTTTGGGTCAGATAATCCCTGATCGTTATCAATCTGTTCTCTATTCCTTCTTCTTCAAGCTTTGATGCGTAAAGCAGATAATCAAACTCATCTCTATCTGAAACAACTTTTTTAACAAAACCTTTTATTTTTACAAAATATTTTGAAAGATCTGCTGTGTAAAAGCTTCCCTTAAACTGCTGTTTTTCACCTGTTACAGCCTCATAAAGGGAAGCAAAAATTGAAACTACAGAGAATATAAGAAAATTTTTATCAACCGTTAACTTTCCATCTTTCTGGATAATCAGTCTGTCAACAGGGACTAAATTTTCGTAAATAGCTTTATCCAGAAGATTTAGTATGAAAAAGTTAAGCTGTGCAAGCTTTAGGGAAACTCCTTCTGTTACGATCTCATCTTCAGGAAAAAGATCAAGAACGATCTGGTGTTTTTTATATGCATCAAGATCCTCTATTTTGTTCAGAAGCTCTGGCAGAAGGTTAAACTCAACTATCACCCCATGTTTTTTAACCAGCGGATTTCCTTCATAAAAAAATATGAGTGGAGATGGTGAAGGCTGAAGTTCGCTCAGGGCATCAGTAAAAAGCATAAAAAGGATTTTCTCTGGGGTATCTTTCTCAAGCTTTATCTGAAGTTTATTAAATATCTGAGAAACAGCTGATCTTATTTCCCATCTGGTAAGATTTTTAAATGTCTGGTTTAGGAATTTTGATATATTTTTTTTCTCTTCATTGAACTTTTTGCTTAGTATTTCCTTTTGATCCTTGAACTTTTTTGATTCATTTTTTATAAAATCAACACTTTTGGAAACAGTATATTGAACTCTGTCTGTATCTTTTATATTTTTGCCCAGTATTTCCATTTTCCACCTACTGATTTATAAGATACTTTAATCCTATTACAACAACCCTATAAACAAAAAACATTACTGTTGTAAAGAAACCAACATTAAGGGCGATCAAAAAAAGAGCAAAATTTGACCTTCTTTCCTCAGGGGGTTTTTTGCTGTTTTTCCACAGGAGAAAAATATATGAAAGCAGGCCAAATGTAAGTATCAAAAATAAAAGTATAAGTATATCTGTAGAGTGAAGATCCCCAACCTGTGCAAGAACAGACTCAGGTGAGGATTCATCTAATCTTAAAGAACCGGCTTTATCCATTTTTTATCCTCCTATTTCAGCCAGATGTATTCAGATCTTTCTGGCCCTGTGGAGAGCATAACGACCGGAACTCCTGTTTCTTCTTCTACTGTTTTTATAAACTCCCATGCTTCGTCTGGAAGCTGGTTTTTATCTTTCAGTCCAAATGTGTTTTTATCCCAGCCTTTTAATGTTTTGTAAACCGGTCTGCAGTTTTCAAGTATCTTTAATGATGCAGGAAAGTCTCTTATTACTTTCCCCTCATACTCGTAAGCTACAGCAACTTTTATCTCATCAAAATGGTCAAGAACATCAAGTTTTGTTATTATAAGACCGTCCATTCCGTTAACCCTCACTGCAAATCTGAGAGCAACAAGATCAAGCCAGCCGCATCTTCTGGGCCTTCCTGTTGTTGTTCCGTACTCATGACCTTCATCTCTCAGTTTTTGTCCGATGCCGTCATTCAGTTCTGTGGGAAATGGACCTGCTCCTACTCTTGTAACATAAGCCTTGCTTACCCCGTAGACTTCTGCTTTACCTATCAGTTTAGGAGATACTCCTGTTCCGTTGCACAGACCTAATGCAGAAGCATTTGATGATGTAACATAAGGGTAAGTTCCCATATCTATATCAAGCATTGTTCCCTGTGCACCTTCAAATAGCACCCTTTCGCCTTTTCTCAGGGCTGTATCAAGCATAAGAGATGTATCTGCAACAAGACCGCTTATCCTGTCAAAAAGCCTGAGTGTTTCGTCGTACACCTTATCAACTGAAAGATCAAAACTTTCACCGTATATCTTTTCTGCTATTTCTTTCGCTTCATTCATTGCACTTTCAAGTCTTGCTTTAAAGTAAGGTGGATCAAAAAGGTCTGCTATTCTGATACCTGTTCTTGCGTACTTCGCCATATATGCAGGTCCGATACCCTTAAGGGTTGTTCCAACCTTGTCTTTACCTTTCTTTTTTTCAGACAGTCCATCAAGTATTTTGTGGTATGGAAAAACTATATGTGCCCTGTCGCTTATAAACAGCTTACCCTCAAATTCTCCACAGACTTCCTTTACTTTTTCCATTTCCGCTATAAGCTCTTCAAGGGCGATAACGACACCATTTGATATTATGTTTTTCTTTCCTTCTCTTAGTATTCCTGAAGGGATAAGGTGAAGGGCGTATTTTTTATCCCCAACTATAACTGTATGACCTGCATTACTTCCACCCTGATATCTAACAACATAGTCGTAATCTGGTGTGAGCAGGTCAACAATCTTACCCTTTCCTTCGTCTCCCCACTGGGAGCCTAAAATAACAAGGCTTTTTCCCATTAACTTCCTCCTGTATCCACATAAACAAACTCTTTTATATCTTTTCTTTTCCAGTGGCCTATAGAAGGCATTCCTTCTATGAACTGTTTCTGAATATGCAGGAGCTTATTTATCCCAAGCTTTCCGTACTCAAGCATTTTGTCAAATTCCTGCTGTGTAAAAGAGTATTCCTCACCTGTTGCCTGAACCTCAACAAAGTTCCCGCTTCCTGTCATGACAAGGTTCATATCCACCTTCGCTGAGGAGTCCTCTTTGAAGTTAAGATCAAGAACAACATCTTTTCCTACAATCCCTGTTGAAACAGCTGCAACATAGTCTTTTAGAGGGTTTTGTTTTACAATACCGTTTTCTGTTATCTTTATCATGGCATCAGCAACAGCTATGAAAGCTCCAGTTATTGAGGCAACCCTTGTTCCTCCATCAGCCTGAATAACGTCGCAATCTACCCAGAGCGTCCTTTCACCTAATTTTTTAAGATCAACAACACCTCTTAGAGATCTTCCTATAAGCCTTTGTATCTCCTGGGTTCTTCCTGAAGGTGCTCCCCTTACAACCTCTCTTATGTTTCTGCTTTCTGTTGATCTTGGAAGCATAGCATACTCTGCTGTGATCCATCCCTGTCCTGATCCTCTCAAGAAAGGAGGAACTTTTTCTTCTACAGAGGCTGTTATTATAACTTTTGTATTTCCCATCTCAATAAGAACAGATCCTTCAGCGTATATATTAAAATCCCTAACTATCTTTATAGGTCTTAGCTGTGTTGGGC
>JALTAS010000109.1 GCA_027058925.1 Persephonella sp. | reverse complement strand
CCTGCAAAAGGAAAAAAAGTGGCTATCCAGAATGGCTGTTCAGCATGCCACAGATTTGATGATCAGCTTACAGCACCGGAAGGTATGGCGCCGAACCTTTCAGATATTGGAGGAATAGCCGTTCCTGTTTATCTAAAGGAATCTATCCTAAATCCAAATGATGTTGTAATAAGAAATCTCAATCCAAACAGACATTACAACAGGCATGCAAATCCAGACAAATTCAGAGCATACCCAAATAACGATATGTACCAGTGGTACACCATTATTAATGGTAAAAAACAGTCAAAGATGCCTCCTTTCTCACATCTGAGCGAGCAGGATCTTAAAGACCTGATAGCTTATTTATCAACACTCAAAAACTGGAAAAACTTTAAGTAATGGGGGTACAAAGATGCTTAAACATATATTCGCATCAATACTGAGCCTTGCCTTTGTAATAGGGGTTTCGGTCAACACGGGCATTCCGCAGGCTTATGCGCAGGAAGAAACTGCCGATGATGAAGAAGATAACGAGGTTGAGTTTACAAGTGCTGTTATAACAGCCATATCATGTGCAAAGGAAGCAGAAGAAAGTGGAGAATTTGATGTTCTGGCTTCATGTCCACCACATAAAGCTTTTGAAGGAATAAAAGATATCTATGACAATCCACCTGAGATTGTCGTTTTTGATGTTACTGAAGGAGAGTACTTTTATATAAAGCCATCAAAAGATAGCGTTTACTGGTCTGACCTTCTTGAGGGTTTTGGAGGTTCAATAGACGGAACAGGAACAATCATAGGCGAAAAAAATGGTATCCCTGTTGTAAAACTTGAAGAGTTTGAAATAACACCAAAACCAAAACCTGGATTCTTTAAAGGCTGTCTTTAAAACATAAAAAGGAGGGTATCCCATGAGATTAGGTTTTTTGGTTGATCTGAGCAGGTGCATGGGATGTATGGCCTGCGCAGTAGCCTGTAAAGCTGAAAATGATGTTCCGCTTCACAGCTGGAGGCTCAGGGTGAAATACATAGATCAGGGAGAGTTTCCTGATGTAAAAAGACATTTTGTTCCTCTAAGATGTAACCATTGTGAAAATGCTCCCTGTGAGAGGATCTGTCCTGTTTCTGCACTCCATTATCTACCTAACGGTATTGTTAATGTTGATCATGATAGATGTATAGGGTGTGCCTCATGTATGATGGCATGTCCTTACAATGCTATATATCTTGATCCTATAACCAACTCTGCTGATAAATGCACTTATTGTGCTCACAGAATAGAGGTTGGGATGATGCCTGCCTGCGTTGTTGCATGTCCTACACATGCAAACATATTCGGTGATCTTGATGATCCTGAATCTGAGATATCTAAGTATCTCAAAAATCACAGAGATGTTATGGTGAGAAAACCTGAGCTTAATACCCGTCCAAAACATTTTTACGTGAGAGGATCCACAGTTGCTCTTGATCCGCTTGCTTCAGAAAGACCTGAGGGATACGCAATCTTTACAGAAGTGAAGTTTTTAGATCATATAGGAGGGCATTAAGATGATAGGGGCAGAAGTAACCTTTGATGTAGCTCTCCCTAAGGTTATATGGGGATGGCTTGTATCAACAAATATGTGGGCAAAAAGTATAGCAACAGGAACATTTTTATTAGGTCTTTATTTCATAAAAAGATATCCAGAGCAGGATAACTTTTTTAGAAAATGGATTCCGATACTTGGGATTATATTCATAGGTATCACACTGCTTGTTACAGTTCTTGATCTGCACCATATGTTCAGATTCTGGAAAATATTCTTCCACCCACATTTCACATCAGCTGTTACTCTTGGAGCGTGGGTTGTTTCAGCCTTTGTTATAGTTCTTCTTATCTCTTTCTGGTCGTGGGCAACAGGAAACAAAAAACTGTTTGACAGGATCATGATTCCAGGTTTTATTCTTGCATTTTTCTCAACAATATACACGGCAGGAATAATGGGAGAAGCAACAGCAAGAGAGGTATGGGTATTTCCTGCAGAAATGATATCTATGCTTTTCAGTGCAATGATAGCAGGATCTGCAGCATACCTTATTGTAGATGCTGTTTATGGAAATGTTCTTCAGGAAAAGATAAGAAGAGAGCTTGGATACATCCTTTTTGGAAGTGCAGGGCTTGAGGCAGCTATGTTTATAGGAGAACTGTTCTTTGCAAAAATGCACAGCGAGTTTTCTTACAGGGTTGTTGAAATCCTTGCTTTCGGTGAGGTTGCACCATTTTTCTGGATAGGATTAGTCTTCACCTTTATTATCCCTATGATACTTGTAGGAATAGCAAATGAGTACAGAAAATACAGGTATGCATGGCTGGCATCAATTTTTGCACTTATCGGTCTTTGGCTTATTAAGCATGCATGGTTAATAGCTCCACAAAGTTTACCATTAAGTTAATCAGGAGGGCAGAATAAATGAGAACCACAAGAAGAGACTTTTTAAAAGGGGTTGCTGCGGCAATAGGTGGAGCAGCAATTGCAAAAGGTGTTGTTGAGAAATTAAACTCTTCTGCTGTTGCAGAGGATAAAACAGATATAACTTTTACACCTTCAAGGCTTGATTACTATCCTCCATTTGAAAAATGGAACGATTGGAAAGAGCCTGATGGGGATTACTGGAAGAAACACGGTGGAGCTTTAAGGGAGGGGGTTAAACTTATCAATTACATGATAGTACCTACAGTTTGCAATAACTGTGAGGCTGCCTGCGGACTGACAGCCTGGGTTGATAAGGGCAACCTCACAGTTAAAAAGTTCATGGGCAATCCGTTCCATTCAGGCTCAAGGGGAAGAAACTGTGCCAAAGGCTACGCAACGCTTGCACAGATGTATGATCCTGACAGAATTCCTTTTCCCCTCAAAAGAGCCCCAGGATCAAAAAGAGGTGAAGGTAAATGGGTAAGAACAACATGGGATGAAGCCCTCGAAACTATCGGTAAAAAAATGAGAGAAACAATAAAAAGAGCAAAGAGAGAAGGGGACGAGCTTGCTAAAAAGATGATTATGTATCATGTTGGAAGACCAAACGAGTCTGGAGGTTTCACAGCAAGGGTCGTCTGGTCGTGGGGCGGTGATTACCACAACTCTCACACAAATATCTGTTCTGCCGGTGGAAGACTTGGTGGAATAGCGTGGAGTGGAGATGATAGACCTTCTCCTGATTTTGAAAACGCAAGACTTATATTCCTCTCTTCATCTCACGCAGCAGATGCGGGACACTACTTCCAGCAGCATGCAGGTTATATAGCAGATGCAAGGGCAAAAGGT